>JAFMBV010000181.1 GCA_017858255.1 Bacteriovoracaceae bacterium | reverse complement strand
AGCTTACTTTTTAGGCAGCGAACAATGCTGCGGTTACTAATAACAGGGTAGTTTTTCTGACAAGAGTTCATTGCATCTTCTGTAAAAGCGGTACATTCGGCCTTATTCTCGAAGCGAGAGGACTTTCTGTTTTTAATACAGTAAAAGGCCATATGCTGGGTCATTTCAATATTAAGTTCTTCAATAGCTTCGGGTGCTAGAGGTGTTGCCTGGGGGATAGGTGCAGGCACTAGATTCTTTCTCGGTTTTATGACTTGATATCTCTTTTTCTCAGGTCTACGAGGTGTACGCTTTGCATCCGTTTTGTAGTTGCCCCAGTTTTGTTCTCTTAGTTTGCGATAATAGTTGAGTATATCCTTTTGACTATTCTCAATAGAATTAAATTCGCTCTCTACATCCGAGCTATAGCTCTTCGGGGATGGTGCTGTCTTTTTTGGAGTATGAGAGCAACTTACAAGAAATAAGGAAATAGAAAATAGGAGGCTCGTTATTTTTATCATGAGGTTTATTTTAAAGACTCCACCTCCCTTGAGCAAAGGTTTATTCATCGAGTTATTAAAAGAATGAAACTTGTCTAAAAGAATGAGTAAAAAATTAAAATTTTAAACGTACATAGTTTTTCACTCAATTTATGATTACAATAACAACATGTTAAAAAGATTAAGAAGGTTGGATTTAATTCTAGCAAATTCAAGAGGTGTTGGTTTTATTCAAGTGCTTATGGCATCAACGGCCATTGCTGGTTTAGCCGTTATTGGCTTGCAATTAGCAAAAGATCAAAAACGTTTAGCGAAAGAAACTTACCATACCTATTTGGTTGAGTATTTCACTCAGGAAGTAACGCATCTTCTTTATAATAATATTACTTGCCGAGCTACTTTCACGGGTATCAACCCAAGTGATGGAAAAATAGATTCTTTGAGAGAACCTATTGTAAGCAATGGCGAAAGTCAGGGTTTTCATCTCCTTTTTCCAGCTCAAAGTTCTGGAAGTGGTGATGGAGGTCTTTATGCTGGTCAAATCTCAGTAATGGAGTATCGATTAAATGGATCGGCGCCAGAAGCAAATGTTGAAAAAAACATTTCAATGCTGGAGATAATTCTAAAAGTTGAAAGTAAATCTCAACCTGTTACTAAATCAATTCCTCTTTCTTTTAAACAAGATGAAACAGGATTAATAAGCAGTTGCTCGACAAGGGTAGTTCTTGGAGAAGGACCAGCTGAAGGGTTTTGGAAAAAGAAAGATGATGGACTTTCTTTAAAGAATCTTTCTGTTGTTGTTGGTGATATAGAGGATCGCGGTGCAGGTCTGTCTATTTTTGGGAAATTACGAATCCTACCTGAAGATCAAGAGAGGGCCTGCACAAGACAGATTGAGGGATTACTTATTAAAAACGCTAAAGGGAATCTTGTTTATTGTTTAAATGAGAAATGGATGCCATTTGGACATAGTGTAGTCCCTTGGAATGACAGTAAAAAATATCGAATTGGCATAAAGAAGACAGGGATTGAAGTTTTAGAAACTTCCGAGCATCGCTTCTGCTATCTTATCCGACAAAGTAAAAACTCGACTTCAGATAGATGTATTCTTGAGAGAGCGAGTGACAAATTTTATGAACGTTATCTTCTGAAGGCCTCCTCTTCTGCACCTGTTACTAATCTAGATTGTGAGGTTTACTGTGTGGATTAAAAACGAGAAGGGACTCTCAAGTGCCGAGATCCTTATTTCTGTAGCGTTTATGGGCATTATGGTTTTCTTCTCTTATCAAATGCTAAATAGACAAAAAAAGATGGTTGTAAAAGTGAATCAAAATGTAGAGGCAACTACCATTCTCTTTGATATGAGAAAGTCTCTTAGTGGACCGGGTTGTAAAGAGAACCTTTCTGGTTACGGGCGTATTTTGGTAGCAGGAAATATTCAATCACTTAAGAAACTTGTTACTTATCAAGATGGAACATCTACTGTTCAAAATATATATGGGGTTAACGACACTCAACCTGAGCCTTTTAGTAAAACAGGTCTTAGTGTTCAGAGCTATGAGCTTAATCCGAGAGGAATTACAGAATCTTTAATGCCCGATAAAACATATCTCATTGTTAATTTTAATAGAGGAGAAGTTGAAGGTACTTTAAGAAGACAAATTAGAGTCTATACACAAGAAACAAATGGAGTGATCACTAATTGTTCATTAGTGCCGTTTTCAAGAGATGCAGGCTCTTGGACTCAAAAAGGTAAAGAGCTGCACTTAAAAGTCAAAAGCGTTGGTATAGGCACCACGGAGCTAACTACTCAATTTAGCCTAAAGGGTGGGCTCTATGTAACTCCTCCAGTTGGTGGCTGTAATAATCAGACCTATGGTAGCTTCTATTTTAACTCCGAGTATGGTCGGTGGGAATTATGCACAAACCGCGGAGTATTACCTTTGATCGACCGAAGGAAAATACCATGAAGTATGAAAAAGGATTTTCCCTTGTTCAAGTGATCATTTCATTAGGTTTAGTGTCAGGTCTTTTTGTGGCCGGGCTTAAAATATTCCAAAATCAAACGAGTCTAGGGAGGACATCTTCCTTTCGTTTCGAGTCTTTAGTTATTATGGATGAGATAAAGAGTACCCTGGCAGATTCAGCTTCATGTAAGGCCACCTTGAGCAATCTAAGTTCCGTTTTTGATGAGGTAAAAGAAATCAAGCGCTATGATCCAGCGAAGAAAAAAAGTGAAGTAGTTTTTGGTGTTCACTCAGTTTTACCAAAGGCCTTGGGTCAATCTAATGTATACCTGATTCAGATAAATTTAAATGGAGAACTAAAGGGTTTTGCCAACGAAA
Source organism: Bacteriovoracaceae bacterium (assembly GCA_017858255.1). Lineage (GTDB taxonomy): Bacteria > Bdellovibrionota > Bacteriovoracia > Bacteriovoracales > Bacteriovoracaceae. The sequence goes on along the minus strand of JAFMBV010000181.1, from coordinate 967 downwards.
ATGGTTACACAACAGTTAATCTGACATTTAGTGAAAAAGCGAAGGGTGGGGAAAAATTCAAGGGGAGTTTTCCAATACGAGTAAGCACCAATGAATTGGGGCGTATCATTCGTTGTCAGGCCCGTCCAGGTCTTCATCAAGAAAAAAGCTCTCGTACTATAAAGGATCCTTGGAATAAAGTTAAAGAGGGTGCAACCGGAGATGTCACTGGAGTCGCTTATACTGAAGGACCAGTAAATTTAGGAAATGCACCAGAGGTTGGAAAGCTTAATGTTGAAGGTGGAGTGCTACTTTTTGATAGCTTTAAGGGTGAAGAAGAGTGCGATATAAAAGGAGCCTTAACTTTTGATGGAGCTCGTCAGAATTTATTTGTTTGTTCGGATGAAGGTAAGTGGCACAAGCTTCATGATAATCCTGCATTTCTATTGGGTTCAAAAACTTTTACTCTAAACTCTTCAGCATCTCAGCCAATTGTTGAAACTACCGACGAGAAATTTGCCTTTTGCCGCTTGGAAAAGATGGAAGGAGGCGGAGGCCAGTGTTCAGCTGGACCCATTAATTCAAATGAGCGATTTCCTCAATGGGAACTAATGGTTCAACATTTTCGAGGTCTTGAAGTTAGCTGCCTTTTTAATTGCTACCGATAGCGATTAAAAGCCCTTATCTAAAGCGAGAAAAATCAAACGAATACTTGCGCCAATGAGGCAAGTAAATGTTCCCATCATACCCAATGTTCTAAAAGAGTTGGGTGCTTTTAAATAAGAGAGACCTAGGGCATGCAAAATGCGGCCAAGTATTAGGGTGATCCCAAAAAAGTGCAATGTGTTCTTGTTTGCTCCCCCAAGCTCTAGAAAACCGAGCATGGTTAATATGATAGGCACATACTCTGCAAAGTTTCCATGAACCCTGACGACCTTTTCGAGTTTTGCTTCTTCACCGGTTCCCATACTTTGACGAAAGCGAAAGC
>JAFMBV010000066.1 GCA_017858255.1 Bacteriovoracaceae bacterium | reverse complement strand
TAGGGCTTAAATATGCTCCAGGTCCAAAACTTGACCTTCATTTAGATTCACCTGAAAAAATTAAAGAAATAAAAATCCAAGATGAGCCTCAAAACTATTACTCCTTCCAACGATTGGCCTGTGAAAAGCTAAGAAACACTCTTCCTCCTGATAAAACTCTACTAGGCTTCGTTGGCGCACCATGGACTCTCTATACTTACGCTGTTGACGGAGGTCATAGTGGAAATCTGATTAACCCGAAGAAAGGCTTCTACGATGGTCGCTGGCAACAGTTTTGTGAAATCCTTTTCCCAAACCTTTTAGAAGAGATGAATCAGCAAGCACTAGGCGGAGCGCAAGCAATGTGCCTTTTTGACACTGCTGCTGGTGAGTGTACATTCGAAGATTATACTCAATATATTTTGCCCCAAATTAGAAAGATAACAAAAGCTTTTAAAGAGAGTCACCCCGACATCAAAATCATTTATTACTCAAAGCATACTCATCTTCATTACCTACACGCTATTGAGGATAAGAATATAGATGTTCTAGGAGTAGACTGGCGTCTTGATCTATCAACTGTAATGAAAGAGCTCTCCTCTCAATACATGATTCAAGGTAATGTTGATCCAGCACACCTTCACTTACCTTGGCCAATTCTTGAAGAAAAACTACATCTTTGGTGGAAAGGTCTAGAGAGTGGTGGATTAGATTTGGATCGTTGGATATGTGGCCTAGGCCATGGTGTTCTACAGCATACTCCAGAGGAAAATGTTCGGAATACGGTAAACTTGATTCACGAGCATTTTAGATACTGATCTATGACATTATCTGTTGACCTCCTCCATTATCACTCCTCCGGTAATCGCTTCGTTTACTTTCCAACGACAATTAATTGGAACAATAAAACTGGTGAAGAATTAACTCAAAAATTTTCAAAAAAAGAAAATTTAAATCTTTATATACACTTACCTTTCTGTAGGGAACTTTGTACCTTCTGTGGTTGCAACATAAAGATCTCTCAAAAAAAAGAAGAGCATCTAGAATATATAGAAGCGGTAATCAAAGAATTTGAATTAAAAGGTGGTCATTCAAGTGTAATAACTACCCTAACCCTTGGAGGAGGTACCCCAAACATTCTCCATCCAGAGGCTAAATTATTATTAAAAAATTTTCTCAAGCAAAATGTTTCAGCCACCCTTGTAGATTCCCATGTCGAATTAGAGCCTAAGACATTTAGTAAAGAAGATTACGATTACTATAAGTCCATTGGGATCAATCGCTTTTCCTTTGGCATCCAAGATTTTTCAGAAAAAATCTGTGCTAACGTCAATCGTCATCAAACTCCTAAAGAAATTCAAAATGCTTTTGAAAACCTTAGTAAGGAAGATTGCAAAGGTATCGATTTGATTTGGGGCCTACCATTTCAGAACAAAGAGACTGTAAAAGAATGGCACCCATTTATAGAAAAGATTGATCCCGATTGGATATCATTTTACCCTTTGGCACAAGTTCCTTGGCTCAAGGCCTATCAAAATGCCTATGGTGATTTTACTTTACCAACAAAAGTGGCAAAATATCAGATATTCGAAGCAGGAGTATCTCTTTTTGAAGAGCTAGGTTTCGTACATTTTGGTTTTGGGCATTTTATAAAAAAGAGCGGACTGTTAGGACCGGCCTTCAAAGGAAAAACTCTAACGAGACTTGTAAGTGGTTTATACCCAAATGAGGTCCACAAGACTCTGGCCATAGGAGTTGGCGCGATCAGCGACTTTGGTGATTCTCTTCATCAAAACTTTAGGATACTTGAGAAGTATAAGCATACGGTGTTGGCACAAAATAAGATTCCTACTGAGAAGACCCACCAGTTAGATAGCAAAAACTTAGCTCAAAAAGCTAAAATTAGTGAAATCATTGGTCAAAACAGGCTAAGTCTAAGCGATTACCAAAGCATTAAAGATAAGTTTCCGACGAATTGGTTTAATGAGACCAATGAGACTATCTCGATATCACCCTATGGTCGTCATTTTTTGGCGCAAATCCTCAAAGAGCTCATATAACGTCAATTTACTCTTAGAGAATTCCTGAGTTATAATAATCAAGTATGAATGAAGATCCCCTTTTTAAGATCGTAGAAATAGAGATAAACAGCCAGTGTAATTTGGCCTGCTCCTACTGTCCTAATCATGAATACGAAAGAACAGAAAAAGGCGAAATGTCCCTAGATAATTATCAAATTATCATCGATCAATTAGTAGAGATGAACTTTAAGGGAAGAATAAGCCATGAGTTCTACGGCGAACCTACCCTTCATCCCAATTTTGAAGAAATCATTTCAAGAACTAAAAAATCCCTACCCGAGACAAAGATAGAGCTTTATACAAATGCGACCAAGCTGACGAAAGATCGCTTTATTGACCTCTTTAATAGAGGCATCGATAAATTTATCATCACGAAGCATGAGGGAATAAAAAACCTGGCAGTTGATGAATTCTTCAATGAGTTAAGTGAAGAGCAAAGGAGAAGTATTAATTATCAGGATCATACTGATCTACATAAAACAAATAGAGGTGGGCTCCTAAAAAATGTCGGAGGTAGAAAACAACCGCTTCTACCTTGCCAAATCCCATCTTTTCTTATGACCATTACAGTCAATGGCAATGTTCTCCCTTGCTTTGAGGACTTCTTTCAAAACCATGAAATGGGAAATGTTTTCAAGACACCATTAAAAGAGATTTGGAATGATCCACGTTACCAAGAGTTAAGAAAGGATCTTAGAAAGGGCCTTAGGCACAAGTATAAAACCTGTACTGATTGCAACCGAGTGCAAATGAAGTTACCTTCTGAAGACTACTACAATATAAAATAACCTAGAACCAAGTAGCTTTTAAAACCGTTAATCCAGCTGAGTGAGCACTAGTAATACCTGTTTGAGAATCCTCAATGGCCAAACATTGTTGAGGCAATAAATTAAGAGATTCTAAGGCCAAAATATAGGGTTCTGGATGAGGCTTGGTTAAGAGTGTACTCTCAGCACCAATTATGGAGATAAAAAAGTCTAAAAGACCTAGTTTCGTTATAAAAGAATTGATCACTTTATTTTGACTAGCAGAGACTAAAACACATGGAATATTCAATTCCTTTAAATAGTTTAGAAAAGAAAGCATATTTGGCACTAAAGCTAAACTTAATACTTCTTTGTCACACTTTTCAAAGAGAAATATATTTTTCTGAGAGGAGAACTCCTCAACTGTAAAGTTTATGGCCAAATCAGGACTTGTTTGTAAGAGATTATAAACGTCACGATCGCAAAGACCACACAAGACCTTATTTAACTGATGTGGTTCCTCGATAATTTCACCTGACAATTCAAAAGACTTGTTACCTATAATACTCCATATTGCAGCAGTATGGAGAGGCTCTGTATTTAATAATGTTCCGTCCATATCAAAGCAAATGCCCTGATATAAACTACCATATTCTTCCCACCAAGTAATATCGGGTATCCTATTTAATTCCAAATGAAATAGAACGTCTTTAACCTGGCCTTTCATTTAGAACTGTCCTGTTTTTAGTTTGAGAAAAACATCAAAGCCAATATGACAATAACCACCAGGATTATTCGCTAAATATAATTGATGCAAATCTTCTGCATTAAAAAACTCTCCTTTTTCAATCGTTGTAACCAAACGCTCTCCGAACTTAGGCAAAAGTTTTTCCTTAAAATAATCGTTTATTCTTTTTTCTTGGAGATCATGAGTTGGAAAAATGACTGAGCGATACTGGCTACCAACATCAGGTCCTTGTCTATTTAACTGAGTAGGATCATGCATATAGAAAAATGCGTCTAACAAACGCTCTAGGGTTAAAACTTGAGGATCAAATTCCACAAGAACAACCTCTGCATGGCCAGTTTCCTTGCTACAAACTTCTTCATAAGTTGGATCTACCTTAGTACCACCCTGGTAGCCAACAACTGTATTGATGACACCATCAAGTTGCTTAAAGGCGTGTTCAACACCCCAAAAACAGCCACCACCAAAACTAACTTTATCCATTATAAGGTACTCCCAATTAGTATAATACCAAGGCCCTTAACCTAGCCTAAATCCATATAGGATTCTAGTCCAACAGTAAGATTCACTTATTGAACAAATTTATCTTTAAAAAGTTAGCTCCAAAACCTTAACCCTCTGATTTTCCGTAAAATCTCTACTTATTGTATTATTAGTACACTTAGGACCATCAAAGGACGTAACGATGACTGCTAAACTATTAGTACTGTTAACACTACTTTTCTGCTCATTATCAAGTAGTGCTACCGACCCTAAGGCGGTAAATGATATGCTTGAACAATTTCAGGCCAAAGGGATACTTAACCAAGATCAGGCAAAAGAGGCCCAAATAAAGCTAAATCAAATCACTCCCGAACAATGGGCCCAGATCAGGAAACAAGCTCAACTCATGCAAACACAAGGAAGAGTTCCGTCCCAGGAAACCCAAAATAGTGTTGACGCAGCTGCAGGACTAATCGACACCAACTCTCCAGCATTTCAAAAAACAATGAATGAGATGAAATCTATTCTTAAATAACAACCCATGAAAATTAATTATTGAAAATGATAATTTTCCTCTTCATTGTTAAGGTAGGGAGAGGGCTCAAGAATATATTTATATCTGATAAAAGATAGAATCTTTTTTCTATTTAAAAAATAATGAATGAGTCCCGCTAAAACTCCAGTAACAAGACCTATAAAATGAGCAAGATAACTTGTTTGAGGGTCAAAGGAACTCGGTACCAACATCATAAGACTGATCGCCACGATCTTCATCACTCTACGATTGTAGGACACACCTCTCTCAATTAAGAAGTAGAGAATTAACCAAAAGCCCCATAAGAAATAGACGACCCCAGAAGCGCCTAGAAGCCCAACATAACTTTTCATGTACAACAGAGTAAGCCCATTAATAAGCGCTCCACAGAAAATAGTATAAAGATAGAAAGTTTTTAGGCCATAAAAGTTGACGACATAAAAGGAGAGGATGACCAGCATCATAGAATTTGAAAGAAGATGATTTAAATCACCATGGATAAATTGAGTAGTGAAGAGTCGATAAAACTGACCATCACCAAAAACTAATTGGGGTTTGGCCAAGAGATACTCCCCCATAGGGGAAAACCAGTAATAAGTACTCATAGCTATACATATTGCAAGAAAGGAGAGAGCGCCCAAAAGACCTTCAGAAAAATGCGATTGTGTTAAATAGGTAGACTTTAATTCTTTAATTATTTCCATTTACGTAAAATGGGTGTCATCATAATAATGTCAAGGGTAAGCTAAAGGCCTGAAATGTTTCAATATAAAATACAAGAAGCTTGGGAGCAGTATAAACTAGATTTCGGTCTGGGCCGGATACTTCTGTTTCTAGCTTTTTATAATCTTTTTCTCTTTTTTATTTCCGGATTTCTTTTTGATCAATTTATGAGAATGGCACTTTATCCTGTTATTACCGCCTTTATATTTTTTTTTTTAAGACCCACATTAATAAAACTACCTCCCAAATTTCTTTTTTGGTTAAATGGAGTTCCGATTACGATTTGCACTATTCTCAATTATTATCTGATTGGAGAATTTGATCGGGCCGTTGGAGGCCTAAGAAGAAGAGATGCTATATTTAGTAATTTTGACGACTCCCTCTTTAATGGACCCGCCAGTAGTATATTCCAAACAACAGCTGAAGTTTTGGGAACAACTGGTTCACTCTTCTACGATTTTATGATGCTCTCTTATATGAGTTATTTCTTCCTTCCATTCCTTGGTGGCATACTATATTTCAATACATTGAACCCCCAAGAACAGCATAAAATTGGTCGTTACTTTTTTAGTATTGTTCTATATTTTGCCCTTAACTTTTTATTCTATTTAGTTGTGCCTGTTACAGGACCCCAATATTGGCTTCAAGATTCATTCACAGACCCACTCCCATTAACAATCTTTGGTCGCACGCTTTGGTCACTAGTAAATGACGGTCAAACAACTTTTATAGACTGTTTCCCTAGTGGCCATACAGGGATAGCTTTTCTCGTGACTATCTGGCTTGTCCGTATAAATCACCCATTACGCTTCCTTTTTATCGGCACTACAGGCTTCATCGTCATGGCAACACTGGCCATGCGTTACCATTACACCCTAGACCTACTATGTGCCTTTCCTCTGGCCTATTTCTGCCACAGAGTCGCCTGGGTCTTTATCCCCGTAGAAATAAAGAAGTCTCGTCAAAAAAGTGATGGTGAAATCTGAAAACTTTGGCAAAAAGGGCTGAAATCACTTATAATAGTATGGAATTAAATGAATTTACTAGGCGGTATTTATGAGCTTTGAATTTTTTGTCGCTCTTTGTTTAGTTGGAACTTGGGGACTTTTACCTATTTCACTCATCATTGCCATGACATCTTTTGATGATGAACAATTAGATGACGGCCATCATTAAAAACTAAAAAAGGACCCATCGGGTCCTTTTTTTTATCATTTCGTATTAACTTTTAGACACAAGCAATAGTTGAAATACCACTATCAACATAAATAACTTGGCCTGTAACCCCACTAGATAAACTACTCGCTAGGTAGACAGCTGTACCACCAACATCTTCAGTAGTAACATTCCTCTTGAGAGGAGCTCTCTCTTCCACTGTATCAAACATTTTCCTAAGCCCAGGTACACCACTTGCCGCGAGAGTCCTAATAGGACCAGCAGAGATTGCATTAACACGAATACCATCATTACCAAGGTCATCCGCTAAATAGCGTGAGCTCGCTTCAAGAGCAGCTTTGGCAACTCCCATGATGTTATAACCAGGAACGACTTGCTGTGCTCCATGATAAGTCATACTGATCACTGAACCACCTTCATTCATAAGAGGCCTAAGTGTATTGCACAAACCAATGAGTGAAAAAGCAGATATATCACAAGCAAGCTTGAACCCTGCTCTCGATGTATTTGAGAAACTTGATTTGAGATCTTCTCTATCAGCAAAGGCCAATGAGTGAACTAGCACATCAAATTTGCCCCACTTTTCTTCAACAAGTTTCTTAAGATTACTATAGTGTTCATCAACAGTGACATCTAACTCGAAGGTAAAGTCTGCACCTACTTCGTCCGCCAATGGAATAACTCGCTCTTTCAATTTATCATTTAAGTAACTCAACGCTAAAGAAGCACCATGCTCTTTCATCGATCTGGCGATGCCCCAAGCAATAGAACGCTCGTTTGCAATACCTAAAATCAAGACTTTCTTACCTTCCAAAACACCCATGGTGTCCTCCTAATACAATGCTTAAAATCGCCATAGTTTAGGAAGTGTGGGCTTTTTTGAATAGGTGTGATGCATAAAAATCTGATGACTTAGGCGGCAATGTCATATCGGCTGAGAAAAGCCTTTAGCGGTGCTTTAAACGGCCCCACATCGTAACGACGACGCATGGCATCTATAATAGAGTCGACTTTATCTTCATCATATTCATGTTTTTCAAGAGCGTTTACGAAATCATGAGCAAGAATGAAAACTGCACTTAAGGCATCAATATTAATTGGTCTCAAGGAGTTTGGAAAACCATCCCCTTCAGGATTTTCATGATGCTGACAAATAATCTCTGCAACCTTTGAGGGAATATTAGGATAATCCAAAATTAGTTCAAAAGCATCCAGCGGATGGCGCAAATATTTTTTAATTTCTTTCTCTGAGTATTTCTTTAAATCATTATCATTTTTATCAGCAATTTTCGCTAAAACGGGGTTTTTTAATGTTATGTCATGGAAGAGGGCGGCAAATCCAATAACCTCCATCCTTTCTTCATTCCACCAATTCATTTTTCTTAAGAGGTCACATGCAATCACACTTGTTAAATAAGAGTGATCATATAGGTAATCATCCTGTCCTCTGAAACGACTCAAGAGATCACTTAAATTCAAATCCTTTTCTACTATCCCAAAAATTGCTTTCAAAGACTTCTCGGTCAGCTCAATTGCATCCTCGCTAAAGCCTAAGTTCAAAACTAGCTCGTGAAGCATTGCGTGTGTAAACTCAAGTTTTTCTTGAAGCTCGTCTTGTGTTGCAACTTCAGCGTCAAATTCTAGAAAATTATTTCTAAAGAAACTAACCTGAAACTTCTGGAAGTCTTCATTTCTAATATAAAGATAGTCTACTTCTTTTACCTTTAAACGATCTAAATCAGCTCTCGAATACTTTAGTCCATCATTGAAAACTTTTACGTATTTCATTCGACTAAGTTTTATGTAGACATGGCATTGTGGTTTATTGAAACGATAAAAATTAAATAACCTCACCTTTTGAAAAGCAGGTACGGCAGTAAGATTCATGCGGTCAGGGTAAACAACACCAAGAATTTTCTCCCTAAAATCAGCAGGGGATATAGGCAATTGAATATGCGAATTTTGAGGATGATGAGAAAAGAAGCTCTCCATTCCTGTGATTAAATCTACTGGGTCCTCGCTAAAAAGAACAAACGGTGTCTTCTTAAATAGGCCGCGAAAGTTATCATGAAACTCACTTAATTCACCATCTCTTCCATTCGTATTGGCCAGGACAAAAGCAAAGGGACGCTCTCCCTTATTTGTATTCTTTTTCAAAAATTTCTCTGCATTCTTAAATGAAAAGAATTCATGAACAACACAATCTTCGAGAATGTTTTCTAGATAAATCCGATAAAGACTTCTCTGCTTATCATTACTATCAATAAAGACAATTTCCATGCTTAGCTTATCGGTGAGTTTATAAAAACCTTGAAAAGAATCAGCGAAGAAATTCTATAAAAAACAAGAGGTTAGCGTCCCTTACCCTCTGGACTAAATAGGTAACCTACTCCTCTGACGGAACAGAAAAATTTTGGTCTTTTTGGGTTTTCTTCAAAGTACTTTCTAAAACGAACCATAAAATTGTCTAAGGTTCGGGTTAAGGTGTCTTCACTATAACCCCAGCCTGCTTCAAGGATTACATTTCTCTTTAAGGGTATTTGGGGATTAGCAAAGAAGAGTTGCAGAACTTTTACCTCTTGTTCAGTGAGATCGATTTCACCATGGTCTGTTTTTGCTTTCATTAACTGGAGATCGACCGTATTTGGGCCAAAATAAACTAATCCCGTGGATTCACTTTCTTCCTCCCAAGAGGCCCGCAGAAGTAAACGATCAACCCTTAACATTAGCTCCTCTAAACTGAAGGGTTTACCGAGGTAATCATCCACTCCGCCTTTGAAGGCCTTTACTTTATCGACGCTAGCATTTTTTGCTGACAAAATAAGTATTGGCAACCTTAAATCGACACTTCTTATTTTTTGGAGAACTCCATGGCCATCGAGTTCGGGCATCATAATATCTAAGATTATCAAATGCGGATTGAATGATTGCCACTTTTCAAGACCGATACGACCATTTGCGGCCATCTCAACTTCGTGACCAGCAAGCTCTAGGTTGAGTTTGAGGCCTTCAGCAATATGCCTCTCGTCTTCTATGATTAAAACTTTTGCCTTTTTTGAGCTCATCTTTGCCTATCTTTATCTATGCTTATCTTTAACAATGGTTATCTGTGTTTAACTTTATCTATCTTGCCCATCTTCAATATCAGCACTAGGGAAACTTAATATAAATGTCGTGCCTGTACCAACACCTTCACTATAAAGTTTTACATGGCCCTTATGAAACTTCATCACTGTTTGGACCAGGTATAAACCAATGCCTGAGCCTTTACCGGCCTTACGAACTTGATAAAACTTCCTAAAGACTTTCTTTTCTTCTGCCCTAGTAATACCGATTCCATTATCTTTAAAAGAGACCAGAATCATTTTACCTTGTTTCTTAAGAGTAATTTCAACCTTAGGCCTACTTGAATTATTATGAATAAGAGCATTATTCACCAAATTCATAAAGACGAGTGGAATCAAATTCACATCATATTTAACAATAAAAGGACCTTCTTCACATTCCTTAATAAAAACATCTGCATCCTCTCTCCAATAGGATGTTTTATCGAGCCACTGCTGTATGAAGGTTTTTATGGTACCAGTCTCCCAGACAGGTTCATATTTCTTATCTTCAATACGGGCCAAATTAAGGATTTGATTTACATTGTCGGAGAGCCTCTCAGTATCACGAATCATATAATTCAAATATTTCTTTTGCGATTCCTCATCAAGCTTATGCTTACTAAATGTATCAAGAAATAGTCTTAAACTAGCAATGGGAGTTTTGAGTTCATGAGTAAAACCATTGATAAAGTTTTGTTGCATCCTGTAGAGCTGGATCACTTTTTGATAATAAATAAAAATGACGACGACACCAATAACAATCAAGGCCACTAAAATAGAAACAATTAAAATCATGACCCAAGTTTCTGTTTGTAATAAGGGGCTTGGATCGAGGTTTCTTTTGCGTACAAAATCATTAAATGCATCACTGACTTGTAAATAGCTGTGAATATAAAGCCAAAGACTTGTACCAATAGCAGCTAAACTAAATATAAAAACTGTGACAGGGTTGGTAATCCAACGATAACGAATCAAAAAGGCTCCTTATACGACTCTATGCAAAATGCATGATGTCTCAACTCCCTGTCATAATATCCCCCATGGAAAACTTAAACAAATTTATAGACCATACCCTTTTAAAACCTGACGCATCAGAGAAAGACATTAGGAAACTATGCCTCGAAGCAAAAGAGAATCAGTTTGCAACTGTATGCCTAAACCCAACTCATATAAAACTAGCGAAATCCTTACTAGAGTCCACTAATGTTGGTATTTGCACGGTAATTGGCTTTCCTCTAGGAGCAGGTCTTTCAAGTGTAAAGGCCTTTGAAACGAGAATTTGTATAGACCTTGGGGCCAATGAGGTCGATATGGTTATCAATATAGGTGCAGTCAAAGACGGAAGGTGGCAAGATGTAACGGATGACATCGCAGAGGTCGTAGAGGCCGCTAGTGGACGAACCGTTAAGGTTATTCTTGAAACCTGTCTTCTGGAACCAGATGAGATCATTAAAGCATGTAAGGCCGCCCAAAGCGCAAAAGCTCATTTTGTAAAAACCTCAACAGGATTCTCAAAAGGTGGGGCCACGCTTGAAGCAGTCAAACTCATGAAGGAAACGGTAGGAGAAGACCTCCTCGTCAAAGCATCGGGTGGTGTACGCTCTCAGGAAGATGCTATTGCTATGATAAATGCTGGAGCCTCGAGACTTGGCACCTCATCATCATTAACAATTGTCGGAAAATCTCAAAATAAGGCCAGTGATTACTAGCTTATGTAAAATCCTTCTTACCAATTCTTTCAACTAATTTGTTGAGATCATGGGATAGTGTTTCCTCTATCCTCTTTTCAAAATCATCATTATCCAAATCCTTTTCACTAAGAGAAATTGACTCTTTTGACTTTATTGGTTTTTGTGAAGAGGAAGAAGGAACTTTACTCGCTAACGATGTAGCTTCTACTTTTTGCTTATTCATCTTTAATACTCTCCCCAAAAACTTCCATTGTTTTATTTAGAAAAAATTATGTCCTAAGATTTCTAATATTTTACAAAAGAACATCATTTTAAAGAGGTAAATAAACAACAGTGCTTTTAAGAACATAGTAATTTAAATGGTTTAACAAGAATTAGTGAAAAAAAGAGAAATGACAAAATAGCCGTTATTTAAGCTTAAATTCAATAGTTTAGGTTATTTTGCCCCGATTTATCGGCAAAATTAAAAAAGCAGCTCTCCTCGTCCCTCTCTTACGAGTGCCATATGCTCTGCTCGTAAATCATAAATCGTTGAAGCTCCAGCAAACTCAACTTCTCCAGGGTCAATAATCATGGCAAGACTAGAACCAAGTGACTCCTCTATCTCATAAGAATAAATAGGCTCCCCTACTAGTGTTCGACCAAGGGCCTTCTCATCAACTTGAGTTGAAATAAGAGGTCCGCCAAGCTTATCAATAAGCCTAGTGATCAAGACTTCAGGCACGAAACGTAGGCCAATCTGGCGATCAGATTTTGACGCCTTCAAGGTCTTGGTGACTTTTTTACTGGCCTCAAAAATAAAAGTATAATGACCAGGAATTTTATTACGTATAAGTTTAAAAGCAGAATCTGGGATAATAGCAAGTTCACTCGCCATGGAAAAATCGCTGCAAAGGAGAGAAAAGTGGTGGTCTTTTTCAACACCTTTAATTTGATACAGCTTTTCAACTGTATTTTTTCTAAAGGGATCACCAAGGAAAACCCAATTTGTATCTGTTGGTGCGACAATTAAGTGACCTTCTCGCAAAAGTTCACAGGCCTTGGCCACTATTCTATCATCAGGGTCGTGTGCAAATACATATTCAATCAATTTATTACCTTATTGGTTAAAAAAGTCTTGGGGTAAAGCACCGTCACGGTGAAGCTTATTCATATTCTTTGGTGAAATACCTGTACCAATCAGCCCATCGTCATCCCTCAAGGCAAGTTGTTGAGATAAGATATTCGCTCCTTCCATTCCAGTTATTTCCATAATTTGATTAACAACTCTTTGACCTTCTCTATTACGCCCCAATTGTATGATAAAGTCGACACCTTGAGTGATTTGCTTGCGAACGACCTGAAAGGGAACGTCAAAGCCAGACATCAAGAAAAGATTCTCCATACGGCTAATACACTCTCCGGGACTGTTGGAGTGAATTGAAGACATTGAGCCGTCATGACCAGTGTTCATGGCCTGGAGAAGATCAAAAAGCTCCCCTCCTCTCACTTCACCAACAATAATACGATCGGGTCTCATCCTCAAAGTGTTCTTAACGAGATCTCTTGCACTCAAACCAGAGTGGTCCTTTGAGGCCGCAAATACTTCTAAGCGAACTACATTTGGTGAAGACAGTGAGAGCTCTTTTGTATCTTCAATAATGATCACTCTCTCAGCTGGGCTCATTTCTTTTAACAAGAGATTGATAAAGGTAGTTTTTCCGACCCCGGTTCCTCCAGAGACGATAATATTACAACGACTCGCGACCATTGCCTTAAAGAGTTCAATCCACCTCTTATTGAGGCCAAAAATATTTTCATCATCATCAAATGATTTAATAGTTTTTAAATACTTACGAATTGTAACGGCAGGGCTTCCCTGAGAATAAGGCTCAGATATAATATTTACTCTGGAACCATCAGGTAAATTCCCATCAAGAATAGGGTTTTCCGCATTGAATTCTTTTTTGTTAAAATGAGCGACTTCTTTAGCAAAGCTGTAAAGATCATTTTTTGATAGTTGAACATTGAGTTGAATAAATTGGCCCTCTCTTTCAACAAAAACACGCTTGGGATCATTTATGACAACCTCAGTAATGCCCTTTTTAGAACCGAGGTCATTAATAAGATTCCATACTGAATTCTCTCTTTCTTCCATCCCTTACTCCCTTAAATGGTGGGATTATGAAATACCTCATGGTGTCCGATACTAGCGCCATAGGCTAACATAGAGCGAACAAATTGGTATTCCTGATCATCATTCATACTAGAGCGAAGGGAGGCAAAACCTCCACCACCCGTTAATAGTTTAAGTACTCGGTCTTTTCCATGAACACCACATGCCTTCATTAATGACAAACATAACCAATCAATATGAGCAGTCTTGGTTTTAACTAATTTTAATAATTCTAGAACATCCGAAGGCACTAAAGTCTGCTGCTCAGTACTAGAATGGGTATTTTTCTTATCGCTTAGTAAGGACATTTTAAAATAAAAGCCTAATAGGAAGGCCCTATTGTAACCATCAACAGTTTGGTCTTTAACCAGGTCTTCTAATTCTAAAATATCACTAACAAGATCAATTGTCGGACCATCAGGGAATACGCCATGCTTTTGATGATATAGATATGTCCCCGCCAAACGATCCCGTAGACCATACCAACCTAGAGATGTGATTAACTTTTCAAAGGTTAAATTTTCATCTAAATCCCGACATGAACGACTTACTAGCGATTGGAAGCTAGCTGTGTTCCATAGAGATTTTTTTAAATAAGCAAACCCATTACCTGAGGATTGCATATTCGACTGAAGCAAGACTGTAAAATCCTCTGGAAGATTTATATAACGAATATCCATCCCTTTATTTTAACGATTTTTGAAAGAAAAGGGACCCTTTTATGACCGAGCGTCTACCTCAGATAAAGAAACCCCCTAGCGTCCACTCAAAGTAGTCTTTATAATAATCGTATGAAGCTACCTTTGATTCAAAAAATAGACATACTTCCCTCTCAATTTAATGAGTTAGAGGTCATATTTAAAAAAAATGCGATAGGCTCCGGGCCAACTCTATTACAGTTTCCAGAATTAGATGGTAAAAACCTTGGTGAAGTATACAAGATGTGTGAAGAGAGTTTTAAACACTTGGGGATTAACCCTCGCTTTCCTTATCCAACTTACATACTCAGTGAGGTTGGGTTAAAGCAAACATTCTTTCCTGAACTAAAATCAACAAGAGCTATACCAAAACATTTTATTAAAAAAATAAAGAGAATTAAAAAAAGGGAACAATCTCTTTTAGATAAAATCACCACACTCAGTGAACGAATCAAAAATCATAATATTTCAGAGGACCTAAAATACCTTACAAATAAGTCCAGTAAAAACAAAGAATTACGTAATCTCTGTTCAGAAAAGGATTTTTATTTGGAACTTATAGAGAGCATTAAAGGTTCTAACAGGGATGAGGTCATATAATGGCAAAGAAAAAGATTTTCCTCTCAGACCAAAAGAAGAAAGACCTCGAAGGATTTGAAGAAATCTTTGACCTCATAGGCGAAGAGAACACCGAAATTCGCAGTGAAAAAGAAATTCAAATTGAAGATTATGAAATTTTTGATTTCCTAGAAAAAGAAACTCTTCGTTTGGAAAAGATAGATCATTTTTTCACTACTCATCTACCAATAGACAAGCGCTACTCACAAACGAATAAACTTATAGAGAAAGAAAAAGGGGATGTGGCACTTTTAAGAGAAGAGCTCATCGATGAGCTCCGAAGAGAAGGCTCTGGACTTTATCAATTCATTTCAAATCTTTTTGCTAAGAGTTTTAGCTAGACGGCTCACCTAACTGAGGTCTTCTCGCCTTTTAAAGATTATTGGTCCTCCGACATGTGCAAAATCACCCTCTTCAAGAAACTCATAATCATAACCAACGAGCTGTTCTTTAAGAAGTCCACGAAGGTAGTCTTCAAAGCCAGCGAGCTTCTCAAGACCAAAGCTCTTCTTAAACGCTAGGACATCTGTAACAATATTTTCTTTAAGGTTACCCTCTCGATCAAGGCAACTACGGGTAAAAATCTTGAATTCATTCAATGTAAGGCCAAGCTTACCCTTATTAAAACTCTCTTCTTTAAGTTCTCCAGACTTTAGCAGCTGAAAGTTGGCAAAACTAGAGATGAAGATTGTTTCGGCATCTATATCATCGACGTTATAATTTAAATAAAAATGATCTTGGATACGTCCTTCAGTCCTAAGTGGTAAGAAGTTTTGATAAAGGCCTTGGATAAATGGAAGTAATTCTATGATAAAACGACCTTGATGATCCCACCTTTCAAAGACCTCAAAGGTAGTAATCTGTTGAGGAGCACTTTGAGAAAGATCAACATAGCTCACAGGAACATCAAAACAATAATCAATATACTCATTCAATGTTTTACCAAGAAAACCGGCTTGATCTTCTAAACCCGTTGTCCTTAACGTCTTCTTAAGGTCTGCTTGTAAAAATCGAGTAAGAGAGTTTCCAATTCTAAAAATTTCAGAGAAATCGAAGATATCAAATAAACATTGATCTTCCTCAAGAACCACTAAGCCATTTTTAAAAGCAAACTGTTGTATGTAATCATAACCTAAGAGTAAAGCATTCTTAGTCTTTTCACCGGCACGATTAATCGCGACAGCGCCATCCTTAAATGAACCGCGAAGCGCCACATTGCCGTTAACAAGTCTCAAGAAATTAAACTGTAAGTAAGACTTACGTTTTTCATCACTAACTTTCGCTAACTCCTCGTCAAAAGGACCAAACGATTCTTTAAAGGGGATAAGAGCTTTTTTCGGTAAAACCTGGCCCTTAGAAAAAGAAGACACCCCAACAGATACCTTTTCTTTCTTTTTAAAACTATTCTCCATAATGGCACGATTAATATAAGGATTATCAATTTCCAAAGCATCAAAATAATCAACAAATCCAGCATCACTAAGACGACCTTTCTTTAGTTGATATTCATCTTCAAGCATATTGGAAGAACTATCTGAAACCATTTTAAATAGCCATGTATAGGCATACTCAACTCCTTTATTGGCATAGAGTTCACGAATCAATGCCCTTACTTCAGATAAGTGAGCGTAGTCCTCATGAAACTCAAGGAGTAATAAACCGTCATCAGTAAGAAAATAATTGTCATGATCAGGGTACTCAGGATCATCGTAATCGAAGGTCCAAATATTAAAACGTCCCTTTAAAAAGAGAAGGAAAGATACTCCAGAAGCAAACTCCCCTCTAACATCATCGTCCATACATTGAGCATAAGATTGAACCCAGAAATCAAATTCGTCAGTATCAAGCTCATCTTTAACCCAAAGATCTAAATCTTGTATCAATTGTCTTTGATTTGAGGAGAGCCTAGGCAAGTATTCACCCACCTGATTCGGTGGTAAGTTTTTAAGCGCTAAATAGAGCGGTTGAAGAGGAATATTATGTAGAGTCAAACCTTTTTCAACTAGGGACTCTATCATCTCCATAGACGAATAAGAGTCACTCTCTTTCATCATTGATTCTAGAAAATTAGAAACCTTCTTATCATTGGATTTTTTTTCAGACACAGTATGATCCTCAAGACTCGATCTTCAAAGGTGAGAAATAATTGGGCTAATCTAGCAAGGAAACGTTTCTTTTACAATTCCTGAACGACCTTTAATACGTCTATTGGATCAGCTCTTTTCGTGTAATCAGGGTCCACAAAGCTAAAGCGAACCACACCTTGCTTGTCGATCACGTAGGTTCCAGGCATAGGCAATTCAAAATTCTCGTTATCTTGTGCTATTTTAAGGTCAATTCCAAACTTCTTGTATACTTCTAACGTTCCCTTATCGACTTTAAAGGCCAAACCAAATTTCTTGGCCGCTCTATTTTCAGGATCACTTAAAACTTCAAAGCCAAGTTTTCTCTTATTCTTTGTTTTTTTAGCATTCATAACAGAATCAGGAGACACGGCAATAACAAGAGCGCCGGCCTTCTCGAAAAGCTCTAGGTTTTTTTGATAAGCTTCTAGTTCAAGCATACAATAAGGGCACCATCCGCCACGGTAAAAAGTAAGGACTACAACCTTTTCACCATAATATTTACTTAAATCCACTAACTTATTATTAAGATTTTTAAAATTCACAGCTGGCACCTTTTTACCAATACCTAAAGCCAATTTATGAAGACCACTATTACGTAAGTCAGAAACCCCCTTGTTCATAACTTTCTTAATCTCAGGAGGTGTCTTCTTTTTGGAGAGCATGCGTTTTTCATTGAGCTTTTCAGTAAGGGTTTGGGACAAAGTATTTCCCGATAGCAGAATCAATATTAAAAAAGAGAAAGATAATGTTAAGATAGATTTCATTTTTTTCCTTTTCATTTAGTTACCAAATAAATTCATTTGCGCCACCGAAGCCGCACTTTTCACATTAGAGCGTTGGGGTTAATCTTCATCAAAGACTTCATAAGTTGCAACTTGTGAGTCTTTTAGAATGGAGTAGAGTTCGTCTTTAGACTTTGATTTTGGACTAAGCCAATCCTGCCAATACTCCTTTTTTAAGAAAATTGGACAGCGATCATGCCCAGCTTCTAAAATCTCAGCAGGGGGCTCTGTTGTTATAAGAGCAAATGAGTAAAAGCTCTCCTGCCCATCCTGATAAAAATCAAAAAGGGCGGGGGCCCACAGGTGTTCATGGCCACGACCTTTAAAGCGCACAAGCTGTTTTCCAACAGGTCGCTCTACCCATTCGAAAAAGGAAGTGAGAGGAAAAAGACCATGATTTTGACCAAATAAGGGACGCCAGGTCTTCCTTTTTTCAAGAGAGTCCAATCGAGCGTTAAAAAGATTAAATTTAGAGGGAACCTCTTCTTTTGCATCATGTGGGCGTACTCGATAACGCATGGGAGTGATAAGGCGCGTGTCTTCGCCCTTACTCTTACCATTAATCTTAACTGATGCATTGTGAATAACAGGAGCAAAAGTATTAGGATAAATACGATTATCATCATCTGGTCCCCTGAACTTTTGGGGGTTCTCTTGAGACAGCCTCAGAAATTGTTCGAAGGATTTCCCATTTACTCTGGCATCGAATATTTTACTCAGAACACTTAGGTTTCTTTCAATCGCAACACTGAAACACATGTTAGATTTTCCTCCAATCGATTAAGACCTTCCCACAGGATCTTCCCGCTCCGAGGTAATCTAGTGCCTCTTCAATTTGATGGGGGCTAAATACTTTATCAATGTGGGGGTTAAGACTAAACTTACCACCAGAAAGATTATCAAGAGACTTTGTTAAGACTTTAGGTTGTTGGAATAGCTTAAGAACATTGAGCCCAAAAATTCCATGATTTTCATTCATCAAATCAATTGGGCTTACCTTTTTTATTTTTAAGAATTCTTTAATGACGTTAGTAAAAGAGAGGCGACCTTTTTTAACCATATGACTGGCACCAATGGCGACTAAACGTCCAAGAGGGTTAAGCATTGAGCGATCACGGTGCAAAGACTCTCCACCTCGGGAGTTTAAAACAACATCTACCTTCTCAGAACTTTCATACCACTCTTTTAATAACATAGGGCGAGCCCCCCTTTCCCGAATAATATCCATCTTACTTTCTCTTGAAGTAAGGCCGATTATTTCCTTAACACCTAATTGCAAAAGATATTGGATACTAAGGGCACCGAGTGCTCCAGAAGCACAGTCAATCATAATGCGGTCACTATTGCGGACACGAGCAAGCTCACCAAAGGCGAGGTCGCAAGTTAGACCACTAACGATCATGGCCGCCGCTTTATCACTTTTCCAATGCGCGGGAATTTTTCTTACCTGCCAAGCGGGAGCATCGCAAATAGATGAGTAACCACCGAAGTGCATGCCTGCCATCACAAAATCTCCCAACTGAAGACCTTTAATATTTTTACCTATTTCTATAACTTCCCCACTAATTTCGTAACCAGGACAAAAGGGAGCTGGTGGGGCATCTGGATAGAGCCCAAGGCGCATCATCACGTCAGCAAAATTTAGTCCACTAAATTGTACTTTTATACGCAAATGATCAGCAGCTAATGAGTTAAGAGAGTTTTCAACAAGACTTAACTTATTAAATTTACCGGGACGAACGAGCTCAATTTGTTGGAATTTATTCATTGAAATAATACCTTGGTTAGCTCTTGCAGTATTGCACAATCCCCTCACCTTTCCTATATTGTGAATCTAAATCACCTTTTTTGCGAGAACATGCCATGCGTCAAGACTTTACCTATACCAGTGAGCAAAACCCACATGCTATCAGAAGCAGGGAAATGTTGAAGAAGTACCCAGAAATTAGAAAGTGGATGAAGCCCTATCCTTTAAGCGCGTTTTGGATCACTTTAATTACCGCCATTCAAATCCTTACTGGTTGGTGCATTGTTCATTACAACCTATCGATGTGGTGGGTGCTCATATTGGCCTACACCGTAGGTGCTTTTTCAAGTCATAATCTATTTGTTTTTCTCCACGAAGCTGCCCATGATTCTATCTTTAAGAAAAGAATTTGGAATAAAGTTTGGGGTGTTTTTTGTAATATTGCTCAAGGCCTTCCTTCGGCCATGGGCTTTAGGACTTACCACCTTTTGCATCATGCCCACTTACATGAATATAGTAATGATGCCGATCTTGCCTTTAAACTAGAAGCAAAACTTGTAAAAAATATTTGGTGGAGAAAAATCATTTGGTTGCTACTCTTTTTGGTTGTTGAGGCGGTTCGCCCCATCCGTATTGTAAAAGGAAAGACTTTCGATCGCTGGGTACTTTTTAATATCGTCTTTATCATTGCCACAAATGTTGCCATCTTTTATTTCGTGGGACCATGGGCCCTAGGCTATATTTTGATTAGTACATTCTTTAGTGTTGGTCTGCATCCAGTGGGTGCCAGATGGATTCAAGAGCACTACACTTATAAAGAAGGCCAAGAAACATATAGTTACTACGGACCCCTAAATAATATTCAATTCAACATTGGCTATCATAACGAGCACCATGATTTTTATCGGGTTCCATGGATCTATTTGCGAAAAATTAAAAAGCTAGCTCCTGAGTATTACGATAACCTCTATGCCCACACCTCTTGGACTAAACTTATTCTTGATTTTATCTTTAATCCAAAAAGAGACCTCTATCAAAGAATTGTAAGGAATAGATCGGAAGAAGATCGATCAATTAAACAGACCTTAAAATCTCAAGAGCCTGGTTTCGCAAAATAGTAACTGTCCTATGTATACATTGGTACGAGAGCGATAATAGACAGGCCATTCTATTTTAATGTTATAATTTTTAGGAATTAAATAATAGCGAGGGAATAATGGAATT
>JAFMBV010000180.1 GCA_017858255.1 Bacteriovoracaceae bacterium | reverse complement strand
CTAGTATTCATCATGCCTGATTGATTCATGGTTGATTTTCTGTTTTGTTCAGCTAATCCACCCATTTGCATGTTTTTCTTTTTTGTAGCCATGCCACCATACATCATAGGTTTTCGCATGTTAGCACCACCACCGTACATCATGCCTTTACGTTGTCCGTTGTAGTAAGTCTTCATTGGGTATTCTCCTTAATTAAATGTTTCGTCAGGTAGTTGTTCGCCGTAGAACGGAGATACTCCTACATCTACGTATTCTTGTCTAGCTAGTTCTGTAGCTAAAAAGTCTGTTATTAAAGTTTTAAACCTACTCATTTCTACTCCTTTTATTTTTTCAGGATGTAAAAGTAGATTTGCCATTATGTCTGCAGCTTCTTTGTTGCCTGCTGCCATCTTCATCATATCTACGCCTGCATTACTTGCTATTCTTACTGCAAATTCTGCGGCCACATACGCAGGACTAACCATACCTCTAGCTAAGTTGAAAGCACGACTTATTACTTCGTTGATAGATATAGGTCTTAAAACTCCATCCACTCTGGTATTTTTACCTGAAACCTCTCCCATCCTGTTTAAATAGTCAGATATGTCAGTAAGAAAACTTATATGCTCGTCGTCCATATACTTATTAAGTATCTCGGATACATTCTCTTTCTGTAGAGTTGCTAGTAATGCTCCCGGTGAATCCATAGAATATCTAACTCTATCTGTTCCATCCATAGCCATGAGTGATTTTCCGGGCATAGGGTTCATATTGCTTTGTGCAATAAGACCATTAAGAGTTAGGTATTTTATTGCATCATCAAAATCTTTTGCAGGTATACCTTTAGATATTGCCCCTTGCCTTAAGGCATCTATAGATTCTACTGTGCCATTCATTATAAAGTTATCAAAAAAACTTTTAGGATCTTTAAATCTTGCAAGGTCTTTTAACTTTTGAATTGTATTATCTTGTAGAACTATTGTATCTCTTACAACTTTTTCTACGTTTTTAATTTTATTGTTAACGTTTGATTTAAAAAGGTCATAAGCTTTTCTTAATTCTTTGTGATAGCCTAGCTGTTTTACAATGTCTTTTTCATCCTCTATCATTTGTGCAAAGTCAACCAAAGGTAGCTCGTCTAGAACTCCATCTTTTTTTACTTGCACCATACTGAATTCAGATACTTCATCTAAGACTGACTCACGCATCTTTTTAAAGTTGTACCCTCCCATCTCTTTTTCTAAAGTGACTACGCCTTTTGGATCTACTAACTCCATACCTCTAACTTGATCTCTACCCCAGCTAGAGTATATGTTTTCAGATATGACAGATTTTATTAAATCAAATCTATCTTTACCTTCTTTTGTATCCAAATCAAATACTGGGGTCGTGCCTGTTCTGTCTCCTAATTGCCTATTTAAATTTTGAAAATCATCAAATATCTCACTTCCAAGCACTTGATCATTACCATCATTCTTTATATAAGTTTTTATATTTTGTATGACAGGCTTAAGTATCTGTGAAGGTGTCTTACTTAGGTAAACGTTCTTAAAGTTTACATCTGATACAGGATCATCTTTACTTGCTTCTGTAGTCCTTTTTGATTTAGACTTCAGATAATCTGTCAACGGACCTTTACCATCTTGTCTGTCAAATATTTCAGATTTATATATGGAAGAAGCTTTTTCATGCTCCTCATAGTATTTAGGAGCTTGAGATTTAATCAAGTTATCTATTTCAAAAGCTTGATCTGCGTAAAGTTTACCGAGTGAGCCATCTTTCATTCTGTACCCGTAGTCTCTAAAAGCAGCGTACATATCTTGAACTTCACTAGGCACGGCATCAAAAGCTCTTAGCTGATCATTCTCAGTATACCAAAGAGCAACATCTAGTGCATCTGCATCCTTACTTATAAAATATGGATTTCTTTGTTTACGTTTTGGATCACCTACAAATTCTGTTTGTGAAAGTTTAATTAACTTTTTAACAGTAGTATCTTTGAACTTATTACTTAAAGTTCTTGTTGCTACATCAATTAAAGATGAACGTAGTTTTGAGTTAAGAGTGCTTGACCAAAATTGTCCTTCCTTAGTGAAGAACCTTTGCAATGTAGTTTTAGAGTCTGCATCTTGATAAAACTTTCTTAACAGAGAAGACATATCAATAGTCTCGTTATTGTCTAACATCTTCTTATCTAGTTCTCTGTAACCTGCTTTAGCTTTTGTTTTGTAGTTAACTATTAATGTTTCTAGCATATCCTCAAATGCTAAAGAAGCACGTTTAGTATGCTTTGGAGATCTTCTGTTGGATTCAATTAGTTTCATTCTGTTTCTAAGAGCTTCCATAACTTTGTCTGTGGCTTGAACTATAGCAGCTCCTTCTTGGATTTCTCCTTTTAGATCCCCTCTTACTCTTTCGCTAGCCTTTAATATAACTTCATGTACTGAGTCATCTATATCTAAGTCAGGGTCTTCTAAAAGTTTTACAAGTGATTCGTCCACTATGCTAGTTAGATCAGATTTCTGTTTTATCAGACTACCTTCAGCATTTGAAATCATGTTTTCTATGCCTGCTACTAATTTGTCCATACTCTCAGGTTTATCTAAATTGATACCATCAGATGACATTACCATTCTCTTTAGATTATCTAAGGATCTTTTTGCTAGTAGAATTTGCTCTTCACTTGATTTTTGAATGTCGATTATATTATTTACATTTGCTAAACTTTTCAGGTCTTTCATATCTATGTTTGCATAGGCACTTCTTTCTAAGCCTTGTAACCACATTAATCCTGAAGCTTGCCCAAAACTAGTTCTTAAAGATTTAGCAATCTTACCTTGCATTCCACGAGGAAATTTACTAGTAATATCATCTTCTAATTTTTTATAATCCTTCATGGATTTAACTACAGCATCTAAGTTTTCTTCGCTTAAATTTGCACCTAACTTAAATATGTAACCTATAGCTTTTCTTTCTGATGGACTAAGTCCTGTACCTCTTTCAGCCTTTATAAAAGCATCGAAAGCTTCAACATCTTTATTTAATAACATGCCACGAGGTATTTTTACGATAGTACCCACATCTTCTAAAATACCTGCAAGTGTGTACGATAAATCTCCTGCTTGACTTAGTAGATAGGAAGTGACTCTACCTGCTCCTCTGATCACTGGATCAATTACTAAAGGTCCTCCTAGTGCATATGTTATAGCACCGAGAGCTTGTGCAGAGTAAAAATCTAAAACACTATCTTCGCCTTCACCACTCAAAGCTGCTGTAAATCCATATTGAATTGCACTAGCAGGTACGGCAACTTCTAAAGTTTCTCTTGCAAATGGAGCAGTTCTTAGCTGTCCTCTGTTTCTGAATATTTTACCTCTTAGTGAATCATACTCAGCCTTAACCTTTTTATATTCTAAGTTATTCTTAGAAACTCCAGCAAGCTTCAAGTTAGTAAGCTCTTTTCCTAACTCATTTCTTCTTGCTACCATACGGTTTATAGTTCTAGTTACGTTCTCGTTTTGTAAAGCTAACTTGATAAGCATATCATTTGTTTTTATATCTATGCCTTCTCTCTTTAGATGTGCGACAGTTTCCATCAAAGACATACCGTCAAATCTATTATCGCCTTTCTTTATTTTCTTTATCTGTTCCTTAGTGTACTTTTTTATTCCTTCGTCAACTTTTTTTCTTACTTTCTGTAAATGTCGAGCTGCCCTCGCACCTTTTTCTTTAACTATTGCACCCATACCTGTTGTATTATCTGCAAATATCATAAAGAATTGTTCGGATTCAGATAGCTGATCTATTGACTCATTTAGTAAAGTATAAGCTAAATCTTCATTTACTATTACTCTAGGTGCTACTCTAGTTTCACCATTAGGTAAGGTTACAGTTGTTTGTGTGAGTTGTTT
>JAFMBV010000065.1 GCA_017858255.1 Bacteriovoracaceae bacterium | reverse complement strand
TCCCCCCTCGCTCTTTTAAGTTAGAATAGGTCATTGCTAAAAAAAGAGGAAGCTATGACCGAATTGAAATCACAAACCATTTCCAATAAATCAATAAAAAGAGAAGATCTAGAGCTATTCTTAAATGGCCTACTCAAGATAAATGAATTTAAAGACTATGGTCCAAATGGTCTTCAAATAGAAGGCAGAGCTTCTATATCAAAAATTGCTTTTGCCGTTTCTGCCACCAAGGCAAGTATAGAGGAAGCTGCACGACTCAAGGCCGATGCCCTGGTTGTTCACCATGGACTTTTCTGGATTTTTCATGGGCCACGTGCCATAACCGGCCCCTTCGCGAAGAGAGTTCTACCACTCGTTAAAAATGAAATAAATTTATTTGGCTATCATCTCCCCCTTGATGCTCATCCAGAAGTTGGTAATGCTGCTGCTATTGGCCATTTGCTTGGGCTTGGAAAATGCACTCCCTTTGGTGATCACAAGGGATGCCCTACGGGAATAAAAGGCCATTTCCCAAAACCGATAAAGAGTGTTGAATTAAAAGAAAAGCTAGAGGGACTACTTGAACACAATGTCATCCTCTCCAGCCCAAACCCCAATCAAGTCTTAACAACTATCGGGATTATTACGGGAGGAGCAAATGGCGATTGGATCCACTCTTTAAACGAAGGTCTTGACTCCTACTTAACAGGAGAAATATCGGAACATGATTGGCATGAGGCCAAGGAAGCTGGCATTCATATGTTCGCTGGTGGCCACAATGCAACTGAACAATTTGGAGTCCAACAACTTCAAAAAAGAATTAATGAAAAATTTGGAGTAGAGACAATATATATCCCATCTGAAAACCCTGCCTAGTTATTGAGGAAGGCTTTTTAAATTAGATTGTAGATGTTCAACGAAGGCCTTTACTTGAAAACTTAAAGTACGTCCCTTTAGAGAGGCCAAGCTCAAACGGTTATAAAGAGGATTCATCTCTTGACCAAAAACATAGAGATCACTACCGGCCTTTAAACGTTTTTCAACAACATGCTTTGGGAGTACTCCGACACCTAAACCATGAGCAACCAACTGGGCCACTCCCTGAACATCCATTAAAGTGGCCTTCACACGCCCTTCAAAATAACATTTTTTTAGATGATGCTGAAACCAACCCGTGAGAACGGGAGCGCCCTCCAGATAGGTCACATAATCAAGTCGGCTTAAGAACTCTTTTGTCATACTTGGCACACCAAACTTACTTAAGTATTTCTTCGATCCACAAAGTGTGTGGACCTCATAGCCGACTTCAAATGTTTCGATTTGATTATCAAGATGGAAGGAATCGACAATAGCGAAATCCAACTCTCCTTTTAAAATCATATGATTCATTTGAGACGCATGCCCATAGAAGAATTTAAAAGAAACCTTAGGATGAATTTGTGAGAACTGAGCGGCAAGAGGCAATACAAAACTATTTCCATATTCAATTGGAACCCCCAAATGAATTTCTCCTTTTAAAACAAAATCTTCATCAAGGAGATGGGCCAGAGTATTTTCAAGCTCACCCAACTGTTTCTTAACGACCAAGAATAACTCATGACCCTTTGGCGTAGGAATTGTTTTACCCTTCACTCTATCAAAGAGCGCAAGTCCCAAAAGGTCTTCCAAGTTCTTAATATTTTGCGAAACCCCTGATTGAGTTAAATGAATCTCATGAGCGGCCTTTGTCATACTACCGTTACGACACACAGACTCAAATATTCGTAATAAATTTAAGTTAATATTATCTAAAATCAATAACTTGACCTATTCTAGTTTGTGAATGACTCACAACTCATTAGTACAGCTAATGGGTTACCATCCTTATTTATAATGTGCATAAGTAATCGGAAAAGTTTACATATATGTTCATGAAAAACTTAACACTGACACTCCTATTCACCATGTTCTCTCTATCCCAAGCCGCTAATGCGTCAGTTGCCACTGATGTTTATGGCATGCTTAGCCTTAAAGAAGGCGCGATTATCTTTAAAAGCTTAGAAGAAGCTTCTTTTGGTATCGAAGTTCAAATCGATGAAAATTCATTAGAAAATATTGAGGTTGGTTGTGGAGAAGGTCTCTTTACATTGGCCCAAAGTCTTAGAAAAGACAGAAGCTATGAAGTTATTGAAGTAACTTGCGAAACACTAACAAACGCTAGTTTCTAGTCAAACCAAAGAAGCCTTTAGCCTCTACACTTTAAAGAAAGAGTAAGGTTAAAGGTTGCCACTGGCTCATCACCCATTTGCTCAGTAAAAGCTTCCACCAATACTGTCATATTTTCTCTCTCACCAGATTCAATTACACTTTCTACAAATTTCTTTATTTCTTCACCCTGCGTATTCACAAAGAAAGTATCCCCTTCGGCCCTCTTATGAAATTCTGCCTTAAAATCTTTAAAGGCCAAAGAAACCTTACGTCCACTATCCGTAATATGCTTCATGGCCACTACTCCACCAGCAACATCGGCAGCAGCACACAGTACGCCAAAATAAATAGAGCCGAGATGATTCTTATTTCTTCTTTTAAAAGGAATTTTTACCTTGGCCACTTTATCGTCTAGCTGAATAATACTTGGCCTAATAAACCAAATCAAAGGAACTTTAGTAAAACCAAAAAGTCTTACAAAAGCAGTTTGTTTCATTTCTTCGGGAAGGGATTTTAGTAGGCCTAACATTTTTTCTCCTAAATAAACTTTAGGAATTCATTTTATAGGCAACTTCGCGTAACTCAAAGGAACGTTCTATATTTTTTTCTAAGGCCTGTTTTATTGAGCCGCCAAAATCATTTTCCTTTAGTGACTCTAACGCCGCAAATGTGACACCATTCTTTGAAGTGACATTATTTCTTAGTTCTTCAAGTGGTAAACTCGACTCTTGCATGAGATTACTTGAGCCTACGAGTAGGGATACTGCTAACTCACGCGCTTTTTTTTCTTCAACGCCCTTTTCTTGCAGAAAACTCTCCAAAATTCGCGAAAACTCAAAGACATAGGCCGGTCCACTGCCTGTAACAGCGGTCAAGGCATCAAATTGATCCTCATCACGACAGGAGTAGATGGGGCCGGCCATTTCAAATAAATTCTCTAACAAACTAATCTCTTCAGTACCCAGGTCATCTCCTGGTAAAAGCAGAGTAATCCCCATGCCAATTTTGGCAGGAGTATTGGGCATAATTCTTAAAACACGTTTATGGCCAAAAGACTTTTCAAGAACACTTATGGGAGTTCCAGCAAGCATAGAGACAATGATTGGTTTTTTATCCCAATTGGCCCAATCTGAGGCGCTTAAAAAATCACTTACTGCATCTTGATAATGTTGCGGCTTAAAGGCGAGAAATAGAATATCTATGTCTCTCGGAACCATAGAGAGACTATCAATACTTTGACCATCCATTGACTGTGCCAAGCTTTTTGCCCGTTTTCCAGTGGGAGTAAAAGCATGAAACTCTTGAAAGGCACCTTTCATTGGAAAGAGTAATGCCTCTGCCATATTTCCAGCACCAAGGCTTAATACCTTTACTAACTTTTTATTATAAATTGACATCTAAATCCAAATTGAGAGGAGCACCATGCCTCATAGTATTTACAGCAAAGGCACGTACCCAAACATAGTTTCCACATAGCCTCTTAAAGTCTGTCGGATTAAAAGTGTCATACGGCGTGTAGATATTTCGAACTCTCTTTTCGTTATACTTTCCGTTATAAATTTGGCCTAGAGTTGGTGTTAACCACGCCTCATCTCCATCCAAAATAAAGTAGCTGACAAGAGGTTCTGCTAGAACACTTTGATAGGCATCATGACTTGGAAAATAAACATTTACATTTTCTCGAGAAAACCCGGCCTGTTGATAGTAATTAAGTACGCCCTGCCACCAATCATAGCTTGTTTTGTTACGACAAATAATGGTTACACCTGTACCCATTAATATAGCGGCAGAAACCTGTAGAAAGGTATTCATGTGAGGCACAACACATCCCATAACCGCTACAGCGTGCTCGCCTTGGATACTAAAGTCACTGTAACTAAGCTGCCCGGGTATTGTTCTATTAGTATGATTCTTAGTAATATACTCAAGAGCATTTCTATTAATCCACTTATTAAACTTTGAAACAATTCGCTTATCCTGACCTCGAATTCCTCTGAATAGAGTCTCAAAGTTGAGAGTAATTTGGTCAAGAGCAATACTCATCCGTTCAACTCGCATTGCAGGACCAAGTCCACTTCTCGTCGCAAGATCGGCGCGATCATGAAAACCATTCTCTTCAGCTACACTTTGAATATCTACTGTATGGCGATGAATGTGAAAGGCTGGAATATAGACCTTACCTCCGGCCTTAGGACCAGTACCAGAGAGCTTAAAGCCACCAAAAGGCTCTACCCCAACTCTCGCTCCTGTAATTGTGCGATTAACATAAAGGTTACCGCACTCCATACGCTCGGAAAGAAAATCAATATCGTCTTGTGATTGCGAAAAGATTCCGCCCGTTAAAGCATAATCAGTTGCATTAAAAATATTTAGGGCCTCTTCCAAATTTTCAAAACCAATTATATGAACGACAGGGCCGAAGAGTTCTGTTTTTGCATAGCTATTATCATCATAGGCCAATTGAGAAGGTACTTCGATAATTGCAGGACCAACGCAATATCCAGGTAGGTCTTCCTGAGAGCGATCAATGATCACACGCCCACCGACACGCATTGCCTCTTCTTTTGCCTCTTTAACTTGTCTCTGAAGCCTTTCTTTATCCTCTTTTGAGATGACAGGATTTACACTACAGCTAAATTTATAAGCTTCACTAACTTCTAAATCTGCGACTGCCTCTTTTAATCTCTCAATCAATCGATCTTTAACAGAATTATCAACCAAAATTCGACTAGCGGCAGAACACTTTTGTCCTGCATGGGCAAATGCCGAGTAAAGTATACCGGATACAGTTTCATCTAGTTCAGCATTAGCTGTTGCGATGATGGCGTTCTTTCCACCAAGCTCAGTATTTACTTTTACTGGGAAGCGTATATTCCATAATTTGTTTTCGTAAAAACGTTTACCTGCAGAGTGAGCGATCAACTGACCAACTGCCTTAGAACCTGTGAAGACATAACCAGCAATACCAGGGTGCTCTACCAGGGCCGCTCCTACGACTTCACCACGACCTGGTAAGTGAATAAGAGCATCCTTTGGTACACCTGCCTCATGAAGAATATTTACCATTTCTTGTGCGATAAGAGGTGTTTGTTCAGCAGACTTTAGGATAACTGTATTACCGGCAACGAGTGGACCGGCAACCATTCCTGTAGGAATGGCAATAGGAAAATTCCAGGGTGTAATGGCAACAATAGGTCCTCTACTCACCATTTGATCTGAATGGACTGTAATTTTTCTCTCTTCCCTTGCGTAATAATTGAGAAAATCGACGGCCTCATCAACATCGGCGTAGGCCTCATAAATAGACTTGCCTGCCTCATAGCTTATAAGGGTGGATAATTCATTTCTGCGACTAAGCATTATGTCCGCAGCTTTTAGTAGTACAGAACTTCTAGTCAACCAAAATTGTCGACTCCAGCTTCCTTTATTGTAACTCTGCTCGACCATTCCGACGGCCCGCTCGACATCTTCTAAATTTGCCAAACGAATTTTACCTACATTTAAATCTGGCTGCGAACTGGAATGAATAATTAATTCCTCACCATTAGTTAAAAAGTTATTCGCGTAATCTTTTATATTCTCTTCTTTTGAATTTTTTAATAACTCTTCTCGAAAATTATCGTAGTTAGCTTTGACAACACTCCATTGGTCCAAAAGGTAAAGCCTAATGGGAGTAATATTAAAAAATTCAGAAGTCATATGGGCAACGGTAGCGTCGTGCTTCAAGGTCCATTCTTCTTTTTGACGTAAATGAACAGTCATAGGGTTTTCTAGCCGACCTGATTTATTATGAGACCTCATAATAGTAAGTACACCAACTTGAGAACTATTCTCCATAATTCTTCGTACAAGATAGGCCATACCAACAAGCAAACTACCTACAGGTACATAGTTACGAGTAGGCCACCCCATCTTAGCGAGGCCCATAGAAAGGGCTTCATAAGTCATGTGCAAGCACTGATGCTCAATAATAGGAATGTGGGAATACTTCTTTTCCCTTAGAACTTCAGCAAAGCAGTGGTCAGCAAAGTTGTGAGAGGCCAAACATAGTTGAACATGAGGATCAAATTCAAATATTTTAACGATGAGTTGACGAAAGTTTAAGTCAGTTTCTTCTTTATTAAGAAATTCAGGTGCATCAAAAGAGTGTGCATCGGCTTCTACCGTTTCTGCATCCCAATAAGCACCTTTCACAATCCTAATAGGCATACGCAGTCCACGTGCCTTAGCTAATTCTGCAATATCCTCTAGGTGTTCATAGGCATCTCTTAAATAGGCCTGTAGGACAATTCCTGTTTGTTGAAAATCTTTTAATTCTTCAGTTTCTAGAAGAACTCGCGAATAAACCTTAAAAACAATATCTCGGTAATCGTAATGTTCAGCATCGATATTAATAAAAACATCTTTCTCTTTTGCCTTGATTAAGATTTCTTTAAGTCTCGGAGCCACTAACTTGTAGGTATACTCTGGAGCATGTGGTTTGAAGTCAGTACATAATGCAGATACTTTAATACTCACATGGGCACGATTTATTCCGGCCTTATTTTGGTCACCTTTTTTAATATGAAGACCAAACCCTTCAATTAAATTGATAACCTCTCGACAGTAATTATCTGCTTCTTTTTCACTAACAACAAGCTCGCCTAATTGATCAAGCGTAACATCTCGCTGGGTGCTAAAAAGTCCTTTAAACGATGTTTCAACAGATTCAATATTTTCACCTGCGATAAACCTCTTGGCCATGAGGCGCACAGATGACCTGACAATCATAGACAATTGGAGCGCTGGAATAAGGTTACCGATAAAAGCACCTACTTTAAGCCCAACCATTACATAGGTAGGCAGTGGAGCTTCTTGACCCTTTTTCCTTAATAGTTTTGCCTTGGTGGAATCTATAAGGAGGCGACGAAAAGTCTCTAGAAGAATCCTTTTTACCTCAACTCCCTTCGTGTCATGATCAAGGGAAGGAAGAATCGCTAAAAACTTTAAGAGGTGAATTCTCATCAAAGCAAAACGTGCTGTTAAATCCAATCCTAGATCACTCAATTTTTCAAAGGTTGATGGCCTATATTCTTTTAAATAACGAACAAGCTGACTCGTTTTGTTTGCAATATCTGTTTCAAGCTCTTGGTAAAAAGTATCGTTAATAAGATCCGGAAGATCATACTTTTTAGTTACAATGTCATAGGAGCTAGGGAACTCTTGTAGAGGAAGGCTAGCAACTTTTTCAGCATAATTTTTGAAAGTTATATAATCTTCTTGAAGGACTAAAGACTGACAAGGCTCTTCGTCCTTATTAAGTTGAATTTGCTCAATCAAGTAAAGTTCACGCCCAAGTCGAGGAGAATAAACCCCGACCAAGTTTTCTTCAGGATAGATACCAAATAATAGAGGAGTCCCTTCAATAACCAGTTGAATTCTATGTGGACTAAAATCCTTAATACAAAAAGGCTTAAGCCTCTTTGCTAAGGCCTCCTTATCCGAAAATAAAACACTTTCAAACTCTGGATAATAATTAACAAACCATTCAGTGCCATCAATGATAATACTTTGGGATAATACTTCAGGTATAGAGGGTGCTTTCGCCACTAGTGGTTGGTCTTTATTTTCAGTCATTTCTTACTCCATTTCGAAGCTTAAATTACATTAGACGATGCTTAATGTATCCAACAGGCTGCCGAAAGCTCTTCAATTTTGTTTAATTTTTACACACTTGTATGAAGAAAATCTAAATGCGCAACGCAACATATTCTATTAGCAATCAAAAGCCTAGCAAACTGTGACTAAAACTAAGAATTATTTATAAATAAGAATTTAGAGAATTTTATGGATCAGATTGAATATGGTGTCTTTTGTAGGTGGAAAATAACTTAAGAGTAGAAAACAAACAAAACTTAATAACAAAACAAACATGACTACAATTATCAACTTATGAAAAATGGTTAAACTATAATAGTCCTGTCTGATAACCACTTGTTCCTGAAGATGTCGCCTGTGTTGTTCTAAGCGAGCATCTCTGGCCCTATTTTCACTTTCCTTTCGTTGATCCTCAAGCAACTGCTTTTCTTTACTTAGGTTATCTTGTTTCTTAATTTGCGCCATATGTTTGAAAGACCTTTAAAGCTTTCACTTCAAAAAATGATTATGAGTCTTCGGTGTATATTAAACCTTATTAAGAAAAATAATGGCATTATAGAATCTTTGTATGATCCATTGAAAAAGTGCGCACAAGATCGATTAAAGTAACTGAGAGTTTGACGTTTAGTTCTCTAACCTCCTAAAATATTTCTAATGGATCAGAAAACACGGATGTTTTTAATAGTCTTTATTAGTCAGGTAACTTTTACCTGCACCTTTGTCGTAAACTCTTTACGGGCCGAAGAAATAAACACAAAACCTATTTACACCAAAGCCGACCTGGAAGTTCTTCAGCAAGGAAAGAATTACGATGAGTTCTTTCGTCACGCTAAAGATATTGTTCCAACCAAAAGGGACAGGAGTTGGTTTGAGATGGTAACAACCCTTGCCACAGAAATGGTCGATGGTTATAGAAAACTTAATAAATATGAGTATAAAGAGTTTGAAAAAGTACAAAAGCTAGCAGAGTGGCCCGAGTTATTGGGAGACGAGTTTTTTCAAGTAAAGAGAAACGCCTTCACTGTTGAATACCTAAAGAGATGTTATTCAAAAGAGAGGAAAAGTGATTGTCGTGGTCAAATGCAGGACTTCTGGAAAAGTGCTCGTCATGACCCAGAAACCGGCCATCAATTATTAGTTTTATCTGAAGGCTTTTTTCCAAAAGAAAATTCCTGGCACTTTATAAAAGCTGCAGCAAACAGTGAGCTTTCAAACTTTTATTGTCAAAGACCGCTTGCGCAAAAATCCTTATTAAAGGAAATCAAAAGCATAGGCCCTGAGCTAATATCAAGTAGCTCTAAAGCACAGCGATTAAACTATTTGGCAAATGCCACATGCTGGAAAAATGCCGCAAGCTATCTTAAAGAAGAACTATACAATAACAAGGCTGAAGACCAGCAAGCAGTTTTCATGGCGCTCAATGCTCTCTCTCTCCTAAATCAGACAGAGAGCAGCACCTACCTTATAAAGTACTTCCTAGAAGGACCTGCTAAGGGAGAACTCTTAAATTTAGCTTGGACCAGACTTGGAGAAGTCTCTCAGAACTATAAGCAAAGATTGACTATTTTAGAGAACTTAAAAGAGATAGACCCCTTACCAGGTAAGGTCTTTGCTCTTACCTCTGATAAAGAAAAAACTATATTTACCAATCATTTATCAAAGAATTTTCCTGAATATATTTCACTCTATTCAAAGACTTGTATGAGTTATCTCACAGGAGAGAAGTCATATCCCTTTGGGAACCCAACCATGGAATGTCATGACTTGTTTAAGATGGATAATCTAAAATCAATGGGCCAAAAGATGATCTCCCAGCCCTTACGCATAAAATATTCTGGTTTATTAAAAGAGACTAGTCCTTAGCGTAGAACTTTTACCCATTCAACGATTTGGCCATCATCTAACTTATCTGGTGTTTTCTTATAGCCGTGGCTTTCATTAAGAGAATACATTCTAAAGTTATCGATACGACAGTAATGCTTGATAAACTTGGCCTTGAGCTCTTTGGCCTTAGATTCAAAAAATTCTTTAATTTCGTGATTATAACCTGCACCTTGATGGTTGATTTTTAGGCCAGTATTTTTTGTAAGTAAGGCACCGTCTTCAAGCCTAAAAAATACGGCAGCGACAATTTCATCTTCTTCATTTCCCACGCCATAAAGTGACCAACCATCTTTAACTTCTCTTTTTATTTCTTCTAAATTCCAGTTGAAGTCGGGCGTATCAGAGAAAGCGTCTATAGTGTATTCATAGACTTTTTTTATTTCTTTAGGTTTGTCTGCACTAAAAAAGTTTAACGTCATGGCATTCCATCCTTGGTCCGGCGCACAGTTGTTGGGTAGGCCCTTACTTCATTTGGCTTATATAGGCAGCAAGGTCATTAATATCAGAGTCTGAGAGATTCTTTATAAAGGGAAGCATTTTAGGGTTTTTCCTTTCAACGCCTTTTTTAAATTGATTGATACTAGAAACAATATACCAGTCATATTGACCAGCAATGGAAGGGGCTTCTTCGATAGGATTACCACGACCATTTTCGCCATGGCACTGAATGCATGCTTTAAAGAGAACCTGTCCTTTTGCTGCATCAACAGCACCGAAGACACAAATACTAAATCCTATAAACGATAAAAGCGCGATTAAAGACTTCAACGCGGCCTCCCAAATTAGTCACTAAGTTACTAATAATGTAGCTTTTCTTACCAAGTACGGCAACAATTATGCTCAACTTCTTTAGGCCCAGCACTAGAAAAGGAATGGGACAATGGTTTTAAATACAAAAACACGTCTTCATATTTTTGGACCCCTACAAAGCCTATTAACGGTCTCCTATTCAAATTATTTTTGTTTTCTGAAATCAATAGATGAAGATAGTAGCTTTTATAAAGAGAAAGTTATTTTTGTTGATGGCGGTATGCAATATGCAAAGCTTTTCTCTCTCTCAGAGAGTTCAGAACAAACGGATATAAGTGATTACTTTTGGATCGGTGATGGCGACAGTCATTTGGGAGAAGTAACGTTAAGTCCAGACAAAACCCACCACCTATCAATTGATAAAGATCAAAGTGATCTGGCCATGGCCTTTCAAAAATTAATTCCAGATGAAAAAAATATTCATCAAATTTTCCTGCACGGCTTTATAGGTGGTCGAATTGACCATCAGCTAGCTGTCTTTGGTGAGCTCTTTAAATGGCACAAAATCCTAAGTCCAGGCGAGATGATTCTCTTTGATGCAGATATTAATAGAAAAGTAGAAATATTTAAAGGAGAACACACCACCCAACACAAGGGTACTTTTAGTTTGTTCTCACTTGAAAAACAAAATATAAAGTTAAGTGGTGATTTGAAATATGCCGGAGAAGAGATCACATTATTTCCACTACAAAGCCATGGACTAAGTAATGAAGGATTTGGCCCATTCCACATTCTTAGCGAAAAAGTCATTATGCTCATTAGGGAATAAGCTTTAGTTCCCCATATACCTCATTATTCTTTAAGCTTCGCATAAGCTGTTTGCGGTACTTACCTTTCTTAAACAATGGCCACTGATTCTTGAAGAAGGGACTTCCATAATGACCACTATTTCCAAGTGGTAGAATACCCCAACTTTCTTGTGGTTTTGCCAGAGATACTAAACGCCTCGTAGAAGGACCGGCCCTAACCTTCAACCCTTCTTTGCAACCAATAGGCCTCATATTATTAATTTGGTTAAAACCACCGGCCATTGGTTCTGGCCCTATATCAAGAAAATAAGCAAGGTGGGCTCCACCTCGGCTAAGAGGATGAGTAAGGGTTAATGTTTGTTCAAGACCCAAAGACCAATCGGCGAGAGCGCCGTGTTTTTGGGAAAGTTCAGAAACAGAATTTTTAAAAGACTTAATAATAAGGTCTTTTTTATCACCTCCAACTAACTCACGAATAGCATAATGCCATAAATAATTTGTTTCACAGTAAAGGTTAAACTCTTCTGCTGTAAGCTCTGGTAACAATGATTTTTGGAAGTGATTAAAGAAACGATAAAAAATTAATGAGCTCACGCTACTCACAGGAGACTGTCCCTGCCAACTTTGAATTTTCGATAAGGCAGATTGCTCGAGACCACTAAGATCCTTTGCCGTGCTTAGGGCATCAATGACTTTCTCCTTATACAAATTCATGTAAATATTTACATTTGCCGTTTGGACAAACTTCAACTCCTCAAGACTCCATTTATTCTTACCCTCTAATATTTCATGAATGGTTCGATACCGATCCATCGGTTGAAAGTATCCTGCTTTGAACTGAGATGTCCCCTCAGGCCTTTGATTTGCTGAAACAACCACTCCCTCAACCGGGTTTATAAGATGAGGCCTGTCATAGAAGTTTATTTCACTAAGCTCACTAAAAGCGGTGTCTTCCCGATAGTAAAATTTATCTCCACTCATATTCTTTGGTCGATTCCACATACCTCCAAATAAATAGCGAGCTATATTATTAGCACTATCAGCGTAGATAACATTCAATCCTGGTGAACGCCCAACAGATAATGCCTTCTCAAAGGCATTCCTATCTTTTGCCATGAGTGCGCCATAAAATGATTCAGAAGGTCTATTTTCTTTATCATGATGGGCCCAACGTAAACTGATCTCTTCTTTACCCATTAGATTAAATTTACCTAAAATATTTGTCACAATTGGACCGTCAGGTCCTGATAAAACCTCAAGATCAACAGACTTATCACCTTTTACAAGTATGATTTCTTTTCTTTTTTTCAGGGGAATAAACTCCCCTTTAACCCTTATCTTATCTCCCTCCAACTTCTCTATTATAAAGTCCATATCATCAATATAAGAGATCGTTACTGCCCATGCATGATGATTAGTGTGGGCCATCGCCGCGAAAGGAAGAGCGGGTACAAAATGTCCGTAGTACTCAAAGTTATCTTGAACAAAACCTTTTTCCCACTTCACATGGGCTTCATACCAAAGTCCTGGAATACCAAACCCCACATGAGGATCAGAAGCAAGAATGGGTGACCCATTTAGGCTCCTGTCACCTCTTAAAGCCCACGCATTACTTCCTGTAAACAGACCTATATTATCTTCGACAAAGCGGTGTCCCTTTCGCCATAGAGAGGCAGTAAAAGATGAACTGCCCCCATCACTCTTTACTGTTCTCTCTTGTCCAAATTTTAAAGGTTCTCTTCTTAACTCATTAACCCGGTTAACTCCCAATTTCTTAGTTAAACTCTCCATTAGAGGATCTGTTTTGAAACCCATTGCAAAGCTATAGGCCATGTATCCAAGAACGCCATAGCCATCTAATAAATCAAAGGGGCGTGGCTTCATTCCTAAAAGCGTATATTCAAAAGGCCATTTTTCAAGAGCAATGAACTGATTCACTCCTTTAAAAAATGCTTTCATGACAATTAGAATATTTGGATCAACTTCACCCTTTTTGAGCCTAGTGCGAAAGCCCTCAACTAAAGATAATGTTCGAAAAGTCTTATCGGCCGAGAGGGCCTTTTTCCCAAACATTTCTGCCAGTTGTCCTTTTGCTAACCTTCTTAATAGGTCCATATGGAAAAGGCGATCTTGGGCCATCGCAAAGCCAAGGGCCATAAAAGTATCTTCTTCAAATTTACCTGAAATATGGGGAATACCATTAAGGTCATACTGGATAGAAACAGGACCCTTTAAACCTTGTAGTTTAATGACCCCATGATACTGGGGAGAGCCTTTATACTTGAGAAACAGCAAGGAGCCTGTAAAGATAAATCCGAATAATCCTAATAGCCCCAAGGCCATTTGAATCCCTCTTTTCTTTGTCATTATTTCCTTCCCATTTTCTTAGAGAAATTATGTTAAAATTTATTTAAGAGTAACGAACCCACTGTGAAATGTTTAAAAAATTTTTTAAAAGAAATTATAGTTTTAGATACCCGATTGTTGACATCGTGCGGGGTTTTGCTGTCGTCCTCATGATCATTTTCCATCTAGGCTTTGACCTGACGGTCTTTGGCTTCACCAACTTTGATTTTCAAAGTGACCCCTTTTGGTGGGTTTTCCCAAGGGTAATTGTCTTTCTTTTCCTTTATTCCATGGGCCAATCCCTGGAGATCGCCCATCGATCACCTATTGAGTTAAAAAAAGTCTTGAAAAGGTTCCTCAAAATTGGTGGCCTTGCTGCTCTTATCTCTCTTTTTACTTACTTTGCTTTTCCCACCCGCTGGATCTATTTTGGAACGCTGCACTGTATTGCAGTATGCAGCCTCTTGGCCCTTCCATTCTTGAATAAAAAGTGGATCACCTTCAGTGGTGCAACTATAATTCTGATACCTCTATTGGCGGGATTTCATTGGCCTTGGCCTCAGATGTCACACGCTTCAATGGATTATATACCCGCCTTACCTTGGCTAGGAGTTGTCCTAATAGGCATGGGCTCAACACATTTTGGCCTTCACAAATTAACAATTCCAAATTTTCCTGGAAAAAACGTATTACTTTCATTTGGTCAACATTCTTTATTTATATACCTCATTCACCAACCAATCCTCTTTGGTCTAGTGAAGGTTTTCCATTTAATGCTGGGGAAACAAACCTCGTAGGGCCTTTCTCTAATTCAGGCGGATAGACCTATCTCCAATAATGATGATAATTTATTGAAAGTATTGGAATTATCGCTCCAAAAGCGTTAAACCTAGCCAAACTAGAGAATTAACTAATTATGAAAAAAATTTCCATCAATAAGATAGAGAAAACAATAGGGGGCCTAAAGTTTGCGGTCATCCTTCTCAGTCTATTTGCAACTTTCATGATTGTTGGAACATTTTTTGAGAGTTATTTCGGAACCGACTTTGCCAATAGAACGGTATATAAAACCTGGCCCTTCATGATCCTCCAGTTTGGGATGTTTCTTTCTATTATTTTTGCCGCTTTTTTAAGACTCCCTCCCAAGAAAAGGCTTTACGGATTTTATACTATTCATTCCGGCCTCATCACTATTGGATGCGGTTCTTTCATGACTTATTATGCCGGTGTTGATGGTAGTTTAGTCCTTCCTCCAAATAGTCCAAGCCGGGAAGTCATTCTAAATGAAGACATCTTAAAGATACGCTTCCCTGATGAAGGTCGGGTAGTAAGTTTTAAGTTGCCTTACACAGGTTTTGCTACTGATATTGGAGAAACCTACCAAGATATAGAGCTAAGGCGTTACTTTCCATTTGCGGATAAAATCTTCAACTGGCTGCCCTCAAAAAGAAGCTACCAAGGATCGGAGCCACTTCACTCTTCTCGCTATACAATTGCCAACCAAATGGTGAGCCAAGACTTCACACTTAGCCTCCATCCAGAAACAATAGATTTTCAATCGAACCTCACACTCGGTCCATTAACCATTCACTATTTGCCAAGCTCTCTCGCAAAATGCTTTGGAGAAAACAACCCATCCAAGCTTATATTGTGGGACCGTACCAAGGCGCTCTGCTACACACCTGAAGAAAAAAATATTCTTATAAAAAAAGCAGAATCCGGAAACCGCTTTCTAGTAGTCGATAATAATGGAGAACGCTTAAGTTTCTTTCCTGACGTTAGCCCTTGGCCACTTGGCAATGATATGAAAGTCATGAGGGGTGCACAACTTAGAATCTTTTCTAAAAAACTCTTTGAAGAAAAACCAAACCTCTTTCTCTTTGGAGAGACCACGGCTTTTTATAATAAAGATGAAGAAAAGTGGTTTAGCAAACCTCTCAAGCAAGGTTCGCCTTTAGAAGTCCCTTGGATGGGCTTTGAACTGGTTCTTGATGAGCATAAATATGATCTAGTCCCCACACTTTTACCAACTAAGATACTTCCTATTCAGAAAAACAATGAAATGATTAAGGGTGGAACAAGGGCCCTTGAGTTAGTTGTTCAAAATCAATCTTACTGGGTTACTAATGAAACTCCGGTCCAATTACTTATAAATGGTAAGAAAGTTGTCTTTTATTTACAAAAAGAATCTCTTACTCTCCCCTTTGAATTTGTCCTCACACAATTTGAAATGAAGAAGGACCCGGGAACTAATCGGGCGGCAAGTTATGAAAGTTTTGTCAGGCTATTTACCGAAAAAGGTCCTGAAGACCATCATGTCTTTATGAATAATCCCCTTAAGCATCAAGGTTTTACATTTTATCAAGCATCATATTCCCAAGACCGCCAAGGTAACTACAGTTCTACTTTAAGTGTTAACGTAGATCCTGGGCGCCCTTTTAAATATGCTGGTTCATTAATGCTCGTATTTGGAAGTATGTGGCACTATTGGTTAAATTACCGCAAGAAAAAGAAACCAAAAATCACGCCACTTGTATAGCAGGACTTCAAGAAGAAACAAGGTCATAAAAGGCAACAAATGAAAACTTTCACAATGGCTTTAAGCCTATTCCTAATTAGCTCAATCTCTTTTGCTCAAACATCAGAGGTTAAAAATACATATTTTTGTCAAGACGAGCTAGGGGCCATTCCCATAAGACAGGGCGGAAGAGTTAAACCGCTATATGTTCATGCAAACGAACTGATCAAATTCCTAACGGGAAAGAATCGTTATCAGAACCTAAGCGGCGTACAAACTTATTGTTTACTAAGCCTTCAGGGCCTAGACCTAGCAAATAATATAGAATTAACGGCTCGAGTAGACCATATTGATGCACAAAAGTTTCTTGAACTGCCAACTGGACAGAAGACCATTGCGATTAAAGATTTGGTAGAAGAGTTACCTTCATTACAAAGAGAAGTCAGAAAACAAAAAATAAAGGATTCAAAAACAAAGGCTTTGCAGACCTTATTAAACCAGGCAGCGCTTTACAGAGAAATTACCAGCGGTCAAAACTGGGTCTTACCAGCAATGACTAATGATCGCGTAGACTGGATACCCGTAACCGCTTTTTTAAGAGAAGATAAAATCGTCGCGGCCAAAGAGCTAAGTAAAACCCCCTTCCTAAAAGTCATTAATGACGAAGTCCAAAAGTATGAAGAACTTAAAGGGACCAATCATCTATTAGAGTATCGATTCGTAAGAGCAAAACTTCCTGTTGTGAGTATGATTTTAACTCTACTCGCTCTAGCAGCGCTCACGCTATTTAAAAGATTTACTTGGTGTCTCAGCTTTTCAGCTTTAACCCTTTTCACTCAGCTGGCCCTTATTATCATACGCATACTCATAAGTGGCCGAGCACCTATTACAAATATGTACGAAACCGTTATGTTCTCAGGCTTTGGTGCACTCTTGCTCTCTTTAATTGTAGGTCATCTAAAAAAGGAAAAGGTCTATGTTTACATGGGCCTAATGTATAATGCTTGCACACTTATGATGATGAATTTTGCTACTGGAATGTTGTCCGAAAGTATTAGTCCACTGGTACCAGTTTTAAGAGATAACTTCTGGCTTTCAACCCATGTCACGACAATTATTATGTCCTACGGTGCCCTCGCTTTAAGTTGGATATTGGCAAACACAGTTCTCTTTAAGAAAAAGTTTAGCGGCCTATCAATTGCAGATGAAAACTATTACTCTGACCATATTTATACCACCCTAAAATGTGGAACAATCATGCTAGGTGCAGGAATAATTCTAGGTGGTGTTTGGGCCGATTATAGCTGGGGCCGTTTTTGGGGTTGGGACCCAAAAGAGACGTGGAGCCTTATTGCCTTCATTATTTATATGGCAATACTTCATGGTCGATATACTTCTTGGATTCCAACAAAGAGATTTATCGCTTTGGTAGCAGGGGCCTTCATGAGTATCATGATGGCCTGGTTTGGCGTAAACTACATCCT
Organism: Bacteriovoracaceae bacterium; assembly: GCA_017858255.1. Lineage (GTDB taxonomy): Bacteria > Bdellovibrionota > Bacteriovoracia > Bacteriovoracales > Bacteriovoracaceae. The sequence goes on along the minus strand of JAFMBV010000065.1, from coordinate 3,142 downwards.
AGCATCAGGTCTACATAGCTATGGTTTCAGTGAAGGTGGAGCCCTGTTCCTTGGAAGTTTTTTCCTTGTTCAAACAAGTTTCATTATTTTAACGACTACTGGAAAACAGAAACTTCTTAAGACCAGTGAAATAGTCGGCTAAAAATGAATACTTAGCACTTAAACGGAAATAAGAATGAAAAATGAAGAATTGGCGAGGGATATTTCCGTATTTGAAAAGTCTCGCCTAGGAAAAAAACTTTTATTTTCTATCTTACTTTTTTCCACCATTATCACTTTATTTCTAACGACAATCCAAATTTACATTGATTATAAAAACGGAGTGGATGTTTTATACTCGACTGTTGATCAAATTCAAGCAACACAACTAAAGTCTCTCGCACAAAACCTGTGGAATATTAATAATGAACAAGTTCAGATTCAGCTAAAGGGACTACTCGAAATTGAGACAATTAAGGGCTTAAAGATTTATCCAAAAGATGATGCTCCAATAATTATCGCAGCTGAGCCCCAAACCAAAAATGACATTATCAGCACCTACCCCATAATATATGAAAGGAAAGGGATTAAAACAAATTTAGGTAGCTTAGAAATAATAAGTGATCTAAGCCCAGTCATAAAGACTCTTCAATCAAGAGTTTTGATTATTCTTCTTTCTCAAGGAGCAAAAACTTTTTTTGTCTCTTTATTTATATTATTCATCTTTAATCTTTTGGTCAGTAAGCATTTATTTAAAATTAGCCATTTTGCACGTGAAATGAGCTTGGAAAATATTGAGAATAAGTTAAGCCTATCTAGGAGCCCAAATGAATCTAGAGACGAAATAGATGATCTAACAGATAACCTTAACCTTATGCAGGATAAGATCCTTCAAGAAATCAAAGAAAAAAGGGTATTCCAAAGACAGCTATTACAATCTCAAAAGATGGAGGCCTTAGGAACACTTGCAAGTGGTGTTGCCCATGACTTCAACAATATACTGCAAGGACTTTATAATGCTTTATTTATTCTTGAGGAAGAAGTCATTGATAATGCCATGGCCTTGGAACACCTCAATACAGCTGGCGCATTAGTCGACCGTGCGAGAGAACTTGTTAAACAGATCCTAATTTACACAAAACAGGAGAAAGGTGCATTCCAAGAATTTAGTGCAGTTCCGGCAATTCAAGATGTCGTCAACATCCTTCTAGCGGCCAAATCAAACGATATTTCTATAAACTTATTTATTGATCCTCCTCAGGAAAGACTCTACGGAGATAAAACCCAACTCAAACAAATTATTCTTAATCTTGGTAACAATGCTCTCCATGCCCTTGGAAATAACCTAAATGGCAGGATAATAATAAATGTTTCATCTACATTCCTTCAGGAGAATAACTTATATAGTTTAGGCAAAGGTCTATACTTACAGATAACAGTAGAAGACAACGGGATCGGTATGACTGAATATACCCAGTCACGTATTTTTGAGCCTTTCTTCTCCACAAAGGAGATAGATAAGGGAACTGGATTAGGCCTATCGGTGGTTCAAGGTATTGTTCATAAACATAATGGTGAGATTACATTTGAGAGTCAGATTGGTAAGGGCACAAAATTTAAAGTGTTACTCCCATTAATTGAAAATAGTAAAGCTAATGAAAAAAATAAGTACACAGGAAAAGAAAAAATTGTTCTTGTTTCCACGAACACTATTTTAAAAACTATTTTTAAAAAAGCTGGATTTCATTATAACCATGACCTAATCATTTTTGAAGCTGCAGATATAGCACTTGCCTATATCAAACAGAATGCTGCAACTGAGAATATCTTATTTGTTGTAGATGATAATATTAATATATTTGGAGCTGAAGAGCTTATCAGAAAAACAAGGCAACATACAAAATCCCTTCCTATCCTGTACATAAGTAAAAATGACAATACTCTACCAATAAACTTAAAAACTGCGATAATAAAAAAAGATGACCTCATAAACTCTAAAAATTATGAAAAAACTGAATTTAGCTTATTAATCTCCAGTTTTAAATTCTCATGTGAATTGGTCAGTTAAGTTTCTAACAATTCCTCTCAGTATTTGCTTTATTTTGATCTTATAGCACAATCATCTTTAAGGACAGGAGGTCTTTATGATTATTGCAAAGCTAGGACGGCTAAAACCGACATTATTTTCATTGGTTTTCTTATTCTCCTCTATCATCTTTTTTCTTTCTATCACGTAGTTAAGGTTAAAAAACATATACTTAAAAAGAGAAAATAGTTTTCCTAAAACTCTTTTCAGTAGATTATTTAATCGATAATCTTTACGAACTTTATTAATAAAAACACAAGGCCAATATGCCAATCAAATCAAAAATAAGAACGATTCCAAACTTCCCTAAAGAAGGAATCATGTTCCGTGATATTACAACTTTACTTAAAGATCCTGAGGGACTTCGCCTCACTATTGATAAATTAGTTGAGCGTTATAATGAAAGTGGAGCCCCAAAGGTAGACGTGATCTGTGGCATAGAAGCAAGGGGATTTATCCTTGGCGCAGCTATGGCCTATAAGATGGGCTTAGGCTTTATTCCCATAAGGAAAAAAGGTAAACTTCCAGGCGAGACAATTCAACAAGACTATCAATTAGAGTATGGCGTAGACACTATTGAGATTCATACGGACGCTATCTCTAAGGGGGATAGGGTTCTCCTTGTAGATGATCTATTAGCAACGGGTGGCACAGCACTTGGGGCGCATAAACTCATAGAAAAAAGTGGTGGAATCGTACAAGAGGCATGTTTTATAGTTGATCTCCCCGACCTAGGAGGAGGAAAAAAGCTCGATGCAGCTGATATACCATGGTTTGCTCTCGTTGATTTTGAAGGGGAATAACCCTTAAAAGGCACTTAAACGACTCCTTCTTCAGGTCATAAACAAATAACTACTATTTTGTAATAAATCACCAGAGAAATCTATTTCTCTGATAAACTAAAACCATCAAAATCTAGTAGAAACTAAAGACCCCATGTATGAATAAAACAAAAATACTGCTGGTCGATGATGAACCAGAAATTTTAAATTTATTAGAGATCATGCTTGAATCCGAGTATGTGGACCTCCCCTCGAAAAGTGGACACTTTCCTAGGCAGCTTTGATTCCTAATTCA
>JAFMBV010000179.1 GCA_017858255.1 Bacteriovoracaceae bacterium | reverse complement strand
ATTAATGAAGGCTATCCCTACTATGCTCTGGCGGCATTAAATGAGTGGGAAGATGGATCTCTTACTTACACGATTCATGAATCTAAGAAAGAAGATTGTTTTGACTGTGTGTTCATAGTGAAAGATGAAGTTCTAGAGAGTTTTCAAAGTCTCAATCCTAACTTCAAATCAATTGCTACTTTTAAACGTTATGGCTCTACGGTTTTGATTCCTATTATGACGGCAAACTTACCCTTGAACTTTTAATCTAATTCTCACAATAATAAAGACCCCAATACTTCATTTTAATAAAGTCGGGCTTAATGTCTAATACCCATGCTGGGTAAGTTTGGTGAATAGCCTTACAGGTTTTTGAGAGTTGGGATTGTAGTTCGTGATCGTTGCTGAAAAAATATGCACGCTCTTCGTTTAGCTTTTCTAAAAAGACAGCCTTCTTTAAAAGTTTAAAGTCAAAGGGCGCTTTCATATAAAACCATAGGGGGTCTCGAACTACGTCTGAGGTATAGATGATCTTTGGTTGGTGCTCACTCTCATATAAGTCCTTATAAAAAGAAATAGGTGTATAGGCGACCTTTAGAGAACTTATGGTCATTAGAATGAGAGATAGTGCTCCTAGAGCATAAGCGGTTTTCTTATAGACTTGGAGGCCTTTAAAGTTTTCGAGGAATACTCCCAGAAGAAGAGGGGAGAAGAGACCTATTCCAAAGAGAAAACGGATCTCCTTGTGACCGATCATTGAGTGCACAATAAAAAAGGAAAGGGTGATCCACGTTAAGTAGTGGCTTCTTTTTCTAAACCAAAACCACAGGGTGGCCATCATTAGTGGCAGGCTGATGGGAGGGACGCCGCGAGTGATAACCTTCTCAAAGTACTTCCACCAAGGATCTACGCCGAAGCTAGAGGCCTTGCCTTCAACTATATTCCAGTAGAGATACTGATATGGTGGAAAGACCCACTCACCGTAGCCCCAATAATCGACGAGGGCTCCAAACACATTAAAGAGCAGGAAACCTGCTGTAAGGATTGTGAGGAAGCCTACTCTCTTATTGGCCTGAAACAATTGCCAGAGACAGATGAAAAAGATCGGGACGCACATTTGATAGCGAAATATAAAAGAAGCGCCGAAAAGTAGACCGCAGATAAATCCATTCTTAAGTGTGTCCTTTCCTAAAAAGAAAGGCAGAGCGAAAATAAAAAAACTTGTTGAAAAGTGCTCACTGGTTCCTCTTGCGTGAAAAAAGGGCACGTACCAAAGAAGGGCCAAGGCCCACAGGGTGAACACTTTAATTTTATCAGTCTTAAGATATTGGGGGCTTAATAAGAAAAGAACGATAAGGCTTGCTTGTCCTATCAGAGCATTAAAAAATCTCAATATACTGGCCATCATAAAAGGACTTTCTAGACCGAGGGCCTTTAGTGGCGAGAGTATGGCCACATAAAGAGCAGGTTGCAGCCAAGGACGAATCCGTGCTCCCCATTCCCAGGAAACATGGGCCTGAGTGTCCGTGAGTATTCCAAGCTTCCAGCCTACAAAGCGCATGATACCAAGATGCTCATCAGGTCTATGAAACCCCTCAGAAAACCAAGCGGCCAATAGATGAAAGAGAAGACTTAGATAAAAGACCTTCTTAAACGTCTCTTTCCATTCATCCGTCTGGTTTTGATAAAGATCTTTTAACACTTGATAAGACTCCAGAGATCCTTATTTTCTTTTAAGGTTTTAAATTTAAATTGAAGGCGCACGAAAGGCCTTGAGCTGTAAATTAATTCACAATTCTTTAGTTTTTCTTTTAATAGACCGGCTTTTGGTATGAATTGAAAGGAGCTCGCTTCTTCGCTGAAACTTTGGCCTTCAAAGAAGAACGTTGCCTTTAGTCCTCCTGCTAGTCTGTCAGGTCTAATCTCACCTTGGACCTTGATATTTCTATTTGGTGTAATTCTAGAAAAATCTTCAATGGGGTGAAGTGAGAAAAATAAGCTTGGAATAAGGGTAAGGTTAAAAATAACAAAGATCTTTAGAAAAAGAGGCTTAATTTTTATCTCTTCCAGTGAACTCCAAATGATCAATGGAATAAAAGGGATGAGAGGAAACAGAAACCTGAGCTCTTTATGGGCAATAAGCTGATGGATAACAATAAAAATGAACATTCCTTGAGCAAGAGCATTCAGCTTATTTTTATAAAAGAAAAAGAGAGAGCAAAGAAAGATGGGTAGCCCAACGAGTGGAGTGGGCTTCGTAATGATCCATTTTATATAGTCCCACCAGGCATTTTCTCCAAATTGACTGGTCTTCTTTAAAATAATGTTTTGATGAAAGTACTCATATGGCGAAAAGGTTAAACGTCCGTATCCCCAAGAGTCGATGGCCACCATAAGTCCGCAAACAATAAGAAACGCTGCTATTAGAGAAAAGTTAGAAAACCAGCGTCTTTTTATAAAGATAATGTGGAAAAGGGGAAAAAATAAAAAGACTCCCACTTGAAAGCGGCACCAAAAGGCAAGAGCCGCGAATAATCCCATCAAGGCATGTTGAACGGGACATTTAGAATCTCTTAAGTAGAGAAGAGAGAAAGCTAAAAGAAAAAGACTACTAATGTTTTCGCTAGAGTAGCGAACGAGAAGCATAGGAAAAAACCACAAAAGAAAGGTGACCCAGAAATAGTAAGGTTTTTTGATGTTAAATTTTTCTTTGGTTAGAAAGTACCAGTGTAAAAGGACATAAAGAAAGGCCTGAGCAGTAATGAGCCTAAAGAGAAAAATACTAAAATGTGGCCCTAAAAATTTAAAGGGAGTGAGTAAAAAGGGCTGTAGCCAAGGACGCATTCCTGCCCCAAATTCCCAAGGTAGATCTGAGGCCTGAGTTTTGCCCCATTTGAAAGCTGTGAACTCTAGAATTTGGAAATACTCATCCCAATGGTAAAAGCCTGAAGAAAAATAGGCCGCCAACGCATAGAGTAAGGATATGGCGATAAAGCCTTTAAAATATTTGGGGTTAGCTTCCCTGAGTCTTCTGTAAATGCCCATAGGAAGACTATTTCAAAACTGGTTATTGTAGGCAAGAGAATATAAAATAAGGCCTTAATATTAGTGAGGATCCGACTTGGCCATTGCATTTGTTGTCCCGTGTTATAACGAGGCAAAGCGTACAAATTTTGAAGTCTTTAAGAGTTATGAATCAGGTAACTCTGATGTGAAGTTCTTCTTTGTAAATGATGGCTCAACCGATGGGACTCAAGAGGTCTTAGAAAAACATTTTAAGGCCGATCAGGTGATTAATCTTCCCGAAAACTCTGGTAAGGCCGAAGCCGTTCGCTTGGGCATGGTAAAAGTATGTGTTGATGAAAGTTTCACTCATGTTGGTTTCTTAGATGCTGACCTGGCCACACCACTATCAGAAATTAGCGAATTCAAGAATTACGCCTCAATGGGAAAGAAAGTGATTTTAGGATCACGCATCTTAAGACTTGGTGGTGATATAAGAAGAAAGTGGTATCGTCACTATTTGGGGCGTTTATTTGCAACAGTGGCCTCAAGTCTTTTAAAGCTTCCCGTTTACGATACTCAATGTGGTGCCAAGCTCTTTTCGAGGATAGAAATCAAAAAGGTATTAGAAGGCACTTTTATTTCTAAATGGATTTTTGATGTTGAGCTTTTATTCAGATTACAAAAACTAGGCACACTCTCTTTGAGTGATTTTTATGAAATCCCGCTTTCTTCTTGGGAAGATGTCGGGGGAAGTCGCTTAAAGGTAACGGACTTTCTTAAAGCTCCTTTAGAGCTCTTACAGTTATATAGGAGATATCATTAATGGACTTTGTTGAAGCGTCTAATATTGATTTACAAAAAGAGGCGTCCCATTGGTGGATTAAGACTCGCTTTCAATATATTGATTTGGCGTTAGCGAAATTCAAAGGAAAGGATATCTCCGTTTTAGAAATTGGCTGTGGCACGGCCCAAAATCTGGCCTTTCTAAGAAAT
>JAFMBV010000178.1 GCA_017858255.1 Bacteriovoracaceae bacterium | reverse complement strand
AAGAGTTTAAGAAAATGGCCAAAAGAATACAGGTCTACTCTTCCCGAGACGTTGATGGACCTCGCAGTCGCCGTATTCGCTCGATAGTTTCAACTTGTGAAATTGCCGAGTCGGTGATGAGTTTTGTGATCTCCTTGGCCGGCGTAGGCCAGGGCGCTATGTATGAAGAAGTCGTTCAAAATCTTCCAAAAGTTTTAGAGATGCTCACTCAAGGAACCGATGGCCTCAATCAAATGGGTAATATGGCCATGGGCCTAACAGGCAACCTAACAAAAAGAGGCAGCAAATTCATCCACAAAAAATTAAAAGACAATCTCCTGCGTATGGCAGGTGAACCCTCCGGAGAAAATCACCATGAATAAAATGATTCAAGGAAACACCAAAAACTTAAGTGATGACCTACGTATTGTCATTACTGGTGTGGGTTTAGCAGCACCTAATGGAAATAACCTTTCGGAGTTTCGTCGCAATATGCTTGAAGGCATTAGTGGACTAGACATGATGGAAGTACGCCACATGGGTCAGCTTGCGGCCGGTAACTGCTCATTTGATGAGCAAAAGTATCAAAGCCGAAAAATGAGAAAACGCGGAACACGAGCAGGCGCTATCGGCATTTATTGTGCAAATGAGGCACTAGTAGATAGTGGAATTGATATCAACGAGGAAGACCGCGATAATGTTGGAATTTACGTTGGAATTACTGAACACGGAAATGTTGAGACTGAAAATGAAATTCATGAACTCTATCAAAATGAACTCAATACTGACTACTGGTCTCACCACCACAATCCAAGAACTGTATCGAATGCTCCGGCAGGTGAGATCTCCCTAAACCTTAGAATTACAGGACCCGCTTATACAGTTGGTGCCGCTTGTGCTGCTGGAAACATTGGCCTCATTCATGGAGCGCAAATGATTCGTGCAGGTGAAGTGAGTTGGTGTTTGGCCGGTGGAATTAGTGAGTCGACTCACACATTTGGTATATTTGCCGCCTTTAAAGCGCAAGGTGCTTTAGGAAGCCATGCAGACCCCACTCTTGCGACTCGTCCTCTCGATAAAAATAGAAATGGCATTGCAGTTAGTGAAGGCGGTTGTCTATATGTTTTAGAAACCCTCGCAAGAGCAAAGGCACGCGGAGCTAAAGTATATGGCGAAATCGCTGGTTATCATGTAAATAGCGATGCCACTGACTTTGTTCTACCTAATAATGACCGTCAGGTTGAGTGTATGCATAAGGCAATTAAAAGAGCAGGGCTAAGTGTAGAAGATATTGATTTGGTTTCCATGCATGCAACGGGGACCTCTCTAGGTGACATACAAGAGTGCAAGGCCGTGAGAGAAGTTTTTGATAAGAGTGAGAACACCCTCATTAATGCCAGCAAAGGTTTCATTGGTCATTGCATGGGCGCTGCTGGTGCTCTTGAACTTGCCGGCAACCTTCCCTCCTTTGAAGATAATATGGTTCATGGCTGCAGAAATATTGAAGAGCTAGATCCAGAATGTGAAATAAAAGGCCTTGTGTTAAAAGGTCCCGTTAATAAAGAAGTTAAAACAATATTAAACAATAGTTTTGGAATGTTAGGGATTAACTCTGCCTTGATTATATCCAAAATGGAAAAGGAGTAAGAAATGGAAGCAGTTGAAGTAAGAAAGTTTGTATTAGACATTATTGAAGATATTGCCCTTGATGAGGATGTATCAAATCTAAATGACGACATTGCCCTGAGAGAGCAGCTCGATTTGGATAGTATGGACTTTCTCGACATTGTTATGGAACTGAAAAAGCGTCACAAAGTTGAAGTACCACAGGAAGATTATCCAAGATTGGCAACAATGAGTGGATGTGTAGAGTACCTCACACCAAAAATGCAATAGATAAAAATAGAAAACTAGATAAAAAAACTACAAGATAGAAAATGGGCCTTTTTAAAGAAGATCTGAAAATTACTCCCCCTATGGGTCGTCACTTCGACCCTGTGGATACCTCTTATGATGCAATCATCATAGGAGCTGGAATGTCAGGGATGGCCGCGGCCATTCGTTTGGCCATGTATGATAAAAAGGTTCTTCTTTTAGAAAGACACTCTATTAGCGGTGGACTGAACTCTTATTATAATCGCAGAAAACGTGGATTAGATGTTGGTCTTCATGCCCTGACAAATTTTGCAGAAAAAGGCGAGAGAAGAAAACCACTTACTAAACTTCTCAAACAATTAAGAATTCCCTACGACAAGTTGGAGCTTACTTCTCAATTTGAAAGTCAGGTAAGCTTCCCGGAAGTCACTCTTAGGTTTAATAACGACATTGAGTTATTGAAATCCGAAATCGCCACACAATTTCCTGACCAGGTGGGGAATTTTTTAAGATTGTTAGAGCATATTTTAAATTTTAATGAAGTGGCCCTTGATAATAAATTGGTCATGGCGAAAGACGTTGTAGATTCTTTTATCTCGAACCATCTCTTACGTGAGATGATCTTTTGCCCCCTCCTGATCTATGGATCGGCGTGGGAAAATGACATGGATTTTTCTCAATTCGTCATCATGTTTAAGTCTATTTACCTAGAAGGCTTTGGTCGTAGCCGAGGTGGAGTCAGGCGTGTTCTAGAGTTATTAAGAGAGCGCATAGAAGAAGTTGGAGCTGAAGTGTGTTACCGAAACGGAGTAAAAGAAATACTCACCCACGGTAATCAGTCAGTTGGTGTCATAACTGATCGAGGCCAAGAGGTGATGGCCTCCTTAATCCTTAGCTGTGCGGGTTACCCCGAAACCTTAAATCTCATCAATGACCAAAATGACACAAAAAAAATAAAACCTAGAACTGGGAAACTAAGTTTTACTGAAACTATTTTTACTCTTCCAGAAAAACCAGCGAGTCTTGGTTTAAACCAAACCATTATTTTTCACAACGATGCACAAACCTATTCATATCAAAGGCCACAAGGTTTTTATGACAAAAGAAGTGCCGTCATATGCCTACCGAATAATTTTATCGATGATGATTATCAAGAAGGTGTTTATCGCCTCACAATGATGGCCAATTACGAATTATGGAAGAAATTGAGTCAAGATAAAGTGGCCTATAATGAAAAAAAAACTGAAGTCCTGCAGGACTCACTTATGATTTTAAAGAAGTATATGCCGGCCTTAAAAAGTGAAGAAATATCCTTTCAAGATATATTTACCCCCACTACAGTAGAGCACTACACAGGACACTTTGGTGGCTGTGTTTATGGAAGCCCTGATAAGAGTCGTGATGGAACGACTCCTTTTAAGGGACTATTTCTTTGCGGAACCGATCAAGGCTTTCTGGGTATCGTTGGTAGTATGCTTAGTGGCATATCCATGGCCAATCTTCATGGATTTATGAACCCGTCCCTGACAACCGACTCTTCAACAAATATTACAACGAGCTCATTATGAAGTATGAATTAGCGGCCTTACTCGCCCTAGATAAGTATCTCCCAGAGGAAACAGTGAGCTCTGATGAAATTGAGGAGCGACTAAAACCTACCTATGAAGCTTGTCGTTTACCAGAAGGTCGTCTGGAGCTCATGACAGGAATAAAGGAGAGAAGAGTTTGGCCGAGAGGAACAAGACCAAGTGACTTGGCCACAAAGGCCGCAGAAAACCTCCTAGCAAAGACCACTCATAAAAGAGAAGAAATAGATCTTCTAATATTCGCTTCTGTTTGCCGTGACTTCTTAGAACCTTCATCAGCTTCTGTCGTTCATGCCAATTTAGGACTTTCAGAAAAGACCATGATTTTTGATCTCTCAAATGCTTGCCTCGGTGTTATAAACGGTATCGTCATGGCAAGTGAGCTTATAGAGAGAGGCTCTATTAATAAAGCACTTATTGTTAGTGGAGAAAATGGTGGTCCATTACTAGAAGAGACAATCAAGCAGCTAAATCAAAAAGCACGTAATGGTGAAATTAATCTCAAAAATATTAAAAAATATATCGCCAACCTAACGATTGGCTCAGCGGCAACAGCA
>JAFMBV010000064.1 GCA_017858255.1 Bacteriovoracaceae bacterium | reverse complement strand
ATTTTTTTCAACAGTGGGTAGGACAGCATCAGCACTAGCACCACATGAGTTCCCTTTTAACGAATCAACATATTTGTAGAACGCTCGATCTTCTCTGGTGTAGACCATTGTGTTGTCACCAAAAAGACTTTGAAGCATAAGCTCTTCATCCGTCATTTCAGCTTCAGGGCTTTCACCGCAATCAGGCTCAAGCTCTTTACCCTTAATAACTGCTTTAAACTCAACTAATAATTTGGTGAGACCTTCTAAGGTATATTTATGTTCAAAGGATGCCGGAGTACGATTGGCACCATATTGACCAATGTCATCGATCACTCCGATATAAAGGAGCTGAAAGCACAAAAAGTGAATGAGGCCTGATGTTAATACATTTTTTATCATTTTTTAGCCTTTTCCATACCTTATAAGGAGCAATCCTTGTGCCAAGAATTAGGGGGCTAACTCATCAGAAGTACGTTAAGGCAGAATTTATAGTGTCTAAAGAATAGACAGTGAAGAAAGTCTAATCAGATAAAAGTTTCACGAGTATTTGCCGATGTTTATGGGTAAAAAAAAACTCCATAAGCTTTTGAGGCCTACAGAGTTTTTTTCTATTCACTTTTTTAGTGTCTCTAAGTTAATTTTAGACTCTAGCTCTTCTTAATTTTGGCCAGCTCTTCATTACGTAAGTCTTTTCTTAGAATTTTACCTACATTTGTTTTAGGAAGATCATCTCTAAATTCATATAAGCGTGGAACTTTGTAACCAGTAAGGCTTTCCTTACAGTGAGCCTTAAGTTCTTCAACGGTTAAGCTTTCATCCGATTTAACAACAAATACTTTCACGGCCTCACCAGACTTATCATCCGGAACACCAATTGCTGCTGCTTCAAAAACTTTTGGGTGACTGACAACCACTTCTTCGACTTCATTCGGGTAGACATTAAAACCAGAAACAAGAATCATATCTTTTTTACGGTCAACAATTTGAAAGAAACCTTTTTCATCCATAAAGCCCAGGTCACCAGTTTTGAAGAACCCATCACTCGTCATAACGTTGGCCGTTTCTTCAGGTCTTTTGTAATAACCTTGCATGACTTGAGGTCCTTTAATCGCAATTTCCCCCACTTCACCAGTTGGAAGTCTTTCGCCCTCATCATTGAGAATAATCATTTCAGTAGAAGAAATGGGTACACCAATTTTCCCATTATAAGCTTTCAAATTCATCGGATTAATACATGCAGCGGGACTTGTTTCAGTAAGACCATAGGCCTCAATGAGTGGAACCCCAGTTACTTCCTTCCAACGATCTGCAACGACTTTTTGAACGGCCATACCACCGCCAAGAGTTAGCTTCAAAGAACTAAAATCGACATCTTTAAACTCAGGATTATTTAAGAGACCATTAAAGAGCGTGTTCACTCCTGTGAAAGCAGTAAATTTATGCTTCTTTAATTCTTTAATAAAGCCCGGCATATCTCTTGGATTAGTAATGAGAATATTTTTAGCACCCATCGTTGCGAAGATCATACAGTTCGCAGTCAAACTGAAGATATGGTAAAGGGGAAGAGGCGTAATGATTGTCTCCTCTCCTTCTTTGATATATTTACTAATCCATGCCCTTGCCTGAACAATATTGGCCACAATATTACCATGGGTAAGTACTGCGCCTTTTGATACACCCGTCGTACCACCTGTATATTGAAGAAAGGAAATATCCTCAAGGTTTAGATCGGGCCTAGTATAACCATCACCGTTAGCATCAAAGAGCTCAGTCTTGAAATCCTTTGCTTGAGGTAAGTTCCAATCAGGAATCATCTTTTTCACATGCTTTATAACAAAATTAACAATCATGCTTTTTGGAAAACCAAGCAGATCACCAATCCCCGTAGTTAAGATATTTTTTACCGGAGTATTGTCGACAATTTCCTGAAGAGTCTTACAGGAGTTTTCAAATATAATGATTGTTCCGACCTCAGCATCATTAAGCTGGTGCTCTAATTCACGTGCCGTATAAAGAGGGTTAACGTTTACCGCGACCATACCCGCCCTAAGAATTCCAAAGAGAGCTATTGGGTATTGTAAAATATTGGGCATCATCAAAGCGACACGGTCACCTTTTTTAAGGCCAAGATCATTTTGAAGGTAGCTGGCAAATTTTCGTGAAAGTAATTCAATCTCACCCCAAGTAAAACATTTTCCCATGCAGTAAAAAGATTCTTTATCTTCAAACTTTTTAAAGGAGTCTTCTAAAACCCCAATAAGAGATGAATATTCCTTTGGGTTAATTTCACTCGGTACGCCTTCTTCGTAGGCACTTGTCCAGATATGCTCCATTTTTATTCCTTTGATACATTGGTCCCATTAAATAAATTTATATCTCTCTATATTAAAGTTGCCTCACGTAATGCTCAAGCAAAAGTCAAAAGTACTCAATATTTCTGACTATTTACATATGAACAACACAGTCCGCCAAAACTTTTCCTATTCATTCCAAAATACCCATGTTACCTATATGCCACCTTTGGGAAGGCCCTTGTGGATATAAGGGCCCTACACACAAATCCTAATTTTTATCGGCCCTTAGAATTAAGGGCCGATAAACCCCCTAACTCCCTAAAATTTAAGAGTCTAAGTTGGAAATGAAGAAGGATAAAGCAAACAAAAACACTCAAGAAAGTTCCAGCGAAGGTGTACTCGTCAACGGTGTGGATTATCATATCAATGACGCAGGTATGATGGTTCTCTCAAAACAATTTCATCTAAAAAGAGGATATTGCTGTCATAGCGGCTGCCAAAACTGCCCTTATGAATATTCAAAATCAGTAGACCCAAATATACCTGTCGAGCTTCAACTCGAAACAGATAGTGAAGATGATGAAAATGAAAAATATCTTGATTACCTAGAGGGTGATTTCGATTAAGCGGCGTCTTCTTCGTCAAACTCTTCAAAATCATCAAAGTCTTCTTCTATAGCTACAGGTGCTTTTTTCTTCTCAATTTTTTTCTTTCGAACAGGTTTCCCCACCATAAGTTGACCTTGATAAATCTCTCGCTCTCTCACACACGCGACACTTGCTCCGTAGAAGAAGGCGCACATCAAATAATAAACCCAAAGAACGGCAACAACTAAAGTATAAAAATTCCCATAACTCTGGCTTAAAGTATCTTTAGTATAAAGATGGTAAACCCAGTAGAAAGACTTCCCTACCATAAAGGTCGCAACAAAAGTTGAGGCACCATAGAAGCTCTCTTTTAAAGAGATACTCTTTGGTGTCGACCATTGATAATAAAAGGTAAAGAACCCAAGAGAGCACAAGGCCGGCAAAACATTATAAGCTATCAAGGTGTCACTAAAGTCATTCCAAGAGGCATTACTGGTATATAGCCAGCCTTTTAAAATATTGGGAGAACTCAACATTAAGAAGCCTCCCATAAATAAGGCTACACTGACTCCCGCTATAAGAGAGCGCATATCATCCAAGAGAAAACCACCACTAGATTCTTCTTTTGAAATTGTCTTTAGACCAAAGTGAAGGGAGCTAATAACCCCAAGCGAGGCATAGACCAAAACAAAGAAGTTTAAAAAGTTAAAACCTGTATCACCCTTCAGTTGGGTCGTAACAATTTGAGAGATCGATTTAAAAATCCAAGGAGCAAGATTTGGAAAATTATTATTGATCGCCCCAAGTACAAAGTTTTTTGCTTCATCTGGTGTTGGAAAAAAGAATCCTGAAAGCGTGATAAGAGTCAAAAGAATGGGGCCGAAACTTAATAAAGAAAAGAAGGTTGCCGAACCTGCAACGATTTCACCTTTTCTCTTTTTAAAGTGAAAGAAACCATCCAAAAGGCGATTCACCATTCTCTTGATGAGAATGAAGCTTTTTATTTCTGCATTATCCCCCCAGCTCTGGAGGTCACTCTTTTTTTCCATAACAATATATCGGTAATTCAAGAGCAATTCTTGAGTTAAAAGGTCGGTGTTTTTTGATTGTACTTCTGACTACTTAAGTAGGTACATTGCCTCTTTTTTGGAGCGACTTAGTTTCTTAATGGCGGCCTCTCTCTTTTGAGCTTCTGAACGGTTTTTAGCGGCTTCTATATAAAGAAGTTCTTTAGGAGCATTGGCCTTTGTGTACTTGGCCCCTTTCACCCCACTTAAGTGCTCATTAAAACGGCGGTTAATATCTGTGGTGATACCGGTGTAGATAGTATTCTTAACCGTCAAAAGCATATAAACCATGTAGTTAGGTTTCTTTAACCACAAGAAGAAAGGCTTTTTACCACAAGAGACTCCATTCACAATAGGCTCCACAAAGTGAAGGCCCTCATAGTGAACTCGAGTATTTATTTTTTTAAAAGGGTGAACCTTATCAATTTCATAGGCACCAACTTCTAATTCTTTTTCAGTAATTTTAAAAACCTTCCGCGTGTGGGTACCATTCTTTTTAAAAAAATAAAGGGCATACTCAAAGCGAAAAGGTCCTTGTTTGCGGACATCAATAGTAAAGTCAAAAGAGAGACCTTCACCTAAACTTACTGATTTTTGTTCCAGCTCAAAAGCCTCGCACTCAAAGGAGTCACTTCCACCGTGGCCAAAGATTTTCAGGGCACTAGGCTCACCAGCTTTTAAAAGCGTGCGTAGACCATGCTTCACAATCCACTGAGTATGGGGTTGCTTACTTTTGATCCATTTTTTAGCAGTCTTTATGGCAAGTTCTGGATGATCTTTAGAGATATCATTTAAATTATTAGCGACAGATTTTCGCACATAGAGGCTTTCATCTTTGTTTAGATTTTCAAGAATTCTTAAAATGGGATAAGGATCTTTTTTAAAATACAGAAGTTGACTGGCCCAAGGTAAACGTGGTCTGATTCCCTCGCTAGAGAGTCTGCGAATGTGTTCGTTATCGTGCTTACTCCATAAGAGCATTTGTTGCTGTCCCCTTAGAGGATCTTTTTCAAGAAAGGCCCTAATAGCAAACTCGGCACTGGAGTAAATTGTTAAAACTTCTAGAGCGGCCATAGAGTCTTCCCAATGATCAAGGCCATAGGCCTCAACATATTCAGGGAAGAACATGCCTTCATAACCACCAAAAGTATTTGCGGCCTTTAAAATTATGGGGAGGGCATCCTGGTAAGTTGAGGGTAAAAATTCATAAAGACATTTCCTTAGGCGAGTAGTCCTCTCTTTTAACTCCAAACTCTCCCAAGCATTCCCCATGGCCGCACTGCAAAAATCAGCTTTAACCAACTCGCCGCCTGCAGCTATAAGCTCCATAGCGAGCCTCTCTACGTACTCTCTGGTATAAATATTCTTAAGTGGTTCTGCCACCCTAACTCCTTATCGTTAGACAAACTTACCACCATTCGCTATAACCAGAAACCTCGCAGATGGAATTAATCGGAACGTAGCGCAGCTTGGTAGCGCATTAAGCTGGGGGCTTAGGGGTCGCTGGTTCGAATCCAGTCGTTCCGACCATTTTAAAAGCCCAAAGGTAGTTTACTACTTTTGGGCTTTTTAAGTTTTAGGCCTCTGTGAAGTAAGCCTTATTCTTAAATATGAATACTTTAATTTCCTATTAAATCGCGGCCAAGCAATCTTCGCTGGCCTGACTAGTGAGACCAGAGCAATAATTTTCAATGCTTTCTGAGATTTCGCCCCGGCAAGATTTTGCAGTTTTTGAGGTGTCGTAAAGGGCACAAAACTCTAAATAATTTTCGGCCTTTTCTCTATAACAAGTTCGTCTTGTTTTACCTGTTTTCTTTTTACAAGAACTAAACCAACGCCCAATATTACTGCCGATTCTCTCTTGGTAACAAGTAATCTGTTCGCCAAAATTTTTCTTTCTATTACAACGAACTTGGCGGGTTTTCTCTGTGCACTTTCGACTTGAACAGAAGTTTTCTTTTACGTAAGCCCCTTGAAGTTTTGGATCTTTAACAAGCGTCTTATTACACCAGTCTCTTGTTAATTTCTTACCGCCATCATACTCAAAGGCGAGCTTGCGATCTAAGAGAAGGCTCTGGGCATTCGTCGTTTTAGCAGTACTCCCAGAATATTTGATGATAAGAATTTTTCCTAAGATACGACCATATTTTTCTCGAATAATTTTTCCGTTTGGGTCTTTTGCAAATTCCACATCAATGCGATCACTTTCAACACAAATGGCCTTCTCCAAAATTGACGTGGCCTCCTTAGATGCGGTCATTTCACATTTCCTTAATCTCTTTGCCTCAAGACAAGTAATGTGTTCTTCACGATCAAGCTCTGTATGGTCGGATTCAAGGGCCGTACATTCAACAGTTGCAGGACGACTCTCAGGAGTATCCAAACCGAAGAGTCTCACACTAGTGTCTTCACCAAAGTAAGGATGAACACCGACAATATTTACAGATAGAGTATCACCATCGGTAATATTCAAAACATCGAGACACTTTAAACGGTCAGGTCCGTGCTCACACTTTTTTCCAAGCTCTTCCCTCTTGTCTGTGTGATGGCGCCTGGCCTCACAAGTGGCGTTGGCACAAATAGATCCAAAAATTAAAACCATTAAGATAATCATGTATTTCATATCGAGGGTCCTACGGTATTAACCAAGTCTAATAACTTCTATTAGCTAAGGTTAATTACCATAGTTTTATTCAAATTTATGGCCAATTCCCCTGTTTTACAAAAGCAAATACAGGCACTTAGAATCAGACCAATAGTTTTTTGATACAGAGGGACATCTTTTTAGAAAGATTTAGGCTTGCTGGACTAGGGATAGATTCAGAGATTTATTGAACTTAATACCGATACGGTACTTTCTATTCTCCTTATCCATCATATTGGCCAAGGTTTTATGAACGACCTTTCCTCTAATATTAGATAGGAATGAATATTTTTGAGAGATATTTAATTCAACATGATCGCCTTTATAATAGCCATCAATGCGAGATGCTTTAATTTCAAAAGCTGCACCTGTTTCAGAAATATCCATACAATCGCCATTATTTTCCATTAAAGCTCTTACACCATCTTCCCCATAGGACGTAATTTTGGCCGGAGTATCTAGGACTTCTTCTCCCAGTATAAGCCTTTCGCTTTGGCGAAGGTTAAGAAGCTTGACCTCTTCAGGCATTGCAAGGGTTAGCCACGATTTATTGTGGTTCTTTAAGGCAGTTGTTTTAAAGCTAATGTTATTGGTCTCATTTATAAAATAGACAGTCTCCCCTTCATTAAAGAGAAGCTCATCTTCACCAAGTGGCACAAATGAAATTTGTCCAAGGCCTTCATTGACAACCTTAATTTCACAAACAATTCGCTTCTCCTCCTCCTGATCAGCAAGAATAAAGAGTGATCCAAAGGTGAAGCTTTGATTGAAATAATTTAATATAGTTTTCTCGCAAACAGCTAATCCACTTTCATTCATGTGACTAAATTATCCTTATTACTAGATATGTCCTTTCCTTCCATTTTCCACATATAGAAAATTTATACAACTTTTAGATGATAAACATTTCTTGTACATTCTAACGCGGACTGTCTAGACCTTAAACGGCCCTATACTTATTACACTAAGTATTTTCAATATGTTAGACTACTGACGCGTGGCATCCTCCTTGCAACATAAAACATGAGAATTAAAGAGAGGAGAGAATCATGAACACTACTTGGAAATCACTTACGATACTTATTACAACGGCCATTAGCTTTAGCAGCTATGGGTCAATAACATGCCACACTCCACGAACCACCAAAGTACTGGTTATTGATGATCAAAAAGTGACGATTGATCAACCCTTAAAAATTCAAGCAGAAAGATCGGTTGCTTCCGTCCTAGGCGTAAGGACTAAGATTGTGGGCCCAGGATTTACAAAGGTTATGTTTCATAATGGTGCCAAACACATTATCCATATCGAAGATAAGAATAGTTTCTCTTATGTTGATGACTATCTCATTATCAAATCAGCACAAGGGCATGAGATGACTTACCCATTAGAGTGCGAATAATTAACGACCAAACTTAAACTTCTTTCTTGGACTATATTCCCCTTTATTGGGGACTATATAATTCTCACAACCTTTAACTGAAACAATCTCTTCTTTCTTAATCGCACCATAATTTGAGATTTGTAAGTAAGAGCTTAATCGCTGCTTACTTTGAGTGTTATATAGCGCCAAATCAATATAGTAATCACCCTTAAGTTCCATTCCACCATTAACCGTAATCGGACTATAGCTAATGAGCTGGACCTTGGCCGATACATCATAGTTTTCAGAAGAACTTGAGGCCCAAAGAAGCTCTCCAACATTTGATTTTACAACTTCTGCGTCTTCAATAATGAGACGATGGCCAAAGGCAGGGCAAGGTAGTTGATCCAAACGAGTGCTAACAGAACTAGCAGCATAGTAAATACCAATCGATGCTTTCTTTGAAGAGCTGTAGCGAAAAGAAGTCTCTGAACCTGGCTTTGGTGAGATTACTTCCATGGCAAAGTAACCCATATTTTCATTTCTAAGACCTGACTTGCGCCTCAACCTTACCAGCCAACCGTTTGCACCTCTTTCCTTATAAAGAGTTTGGAGGTGGGCTTCATCTAAAACAGGTATATCAAAAGAAAGGCGAAAGCCGCGAGACACGGTCTGCTTAGCAAACTTTCCAACTTTCCACTTGATCACCTTAATGTCTTCGACACCAGAATCTTTGGCCCTCACGTATGCGGTATTATTCGCAAACTTAAACTCTGCCCTCTTTGAACAGGATGAAAGTATGAACAAAAAGATGACTAGGATATAACGAGAAAAATAGATTTTTGAGATGCTGACTCCCCTTTCGATATAATTTCAAAACTTTCATGGTTGGTTAATAGTGCTGATTGATAAGAGACAATGCGCTTACCGAGACATTCGACCTCTCCCTTCATACAAATGATGGAACGCAAACGCCGCTCCTGAGAGGGTTCTAACGTGACGATTTTTCCAGCTTCCTCACAATAGAGGTCCACATTAAAATCTGTATAAGAGATTACTCTATGGTTCTCTTTTTCAAATATTCCTTTTTTAATTTTAAAGGTTTCAGGTCTGTTAAAGGAACTATCAAAATTAATGACGTCGATTGCCTTTTCAATATGAAGCTCTCTTGGATTGCCATCGATTCCTAAACGATTCCAATCCCATACTCGATAAGTAATCCCAGAGCTCTGCTGGATCTCAGC
This sequence comes from Bacteriovoracaceae bacterium, assembly GCA_017858255.1. Classification (GTDB taxonomy): domain Bacteria; phylum Bdellovibrionota; class Bacteriovoracia; order Bacteriovoracales; family Bacteriovoracaceae. The sequence goes on along the minus strand of JAFMBV010000064.1, from coordinate 11,923 downwards.
GAGAGTTACACCTTTACCAATGGCATGAATCGCACCTGCTGGTACAAAGAAAAAATCTCCCCTTGATACGGGGTAAAAGTTCATTAGCTTAGAGATATCTTCTTTTTGGTGAAGCGCCATTTTTAGGCCCTCTTTTGAAATACCTTCTTTAAGGCCTAAGAAAATTCCGGCTTCCGGTTCACTATCTAATATGAGCCAACACTCTGTTTTCCCAGAACTATTCTCAACACGTTTGGCATACTCGTTACCTGGATGAACCTGAATACTTAAGTTATCAGTAGTATCGATAAATTTAACCAGGTAAGGCAGGTCTTCTTTTTTCAAAAGCTCATCGAGCCTTTGCCCATTACTTAATTGAGAAGGGCCATCACTATGGCGAGAAACTTCCCAAGACTCTCCTAGAGGCAAGAGACTCTTGTCACTTAAAGACTTAAGCTCTGCCAATCTTATTCCGCCCCAAACCTTGGTGATGAAACTGGCCTTTAATATTTCTACGTCTTCCAAAAAAACCTCTAAAAGCAAAATTACACAAATAGTTGTCATCTTTAGTGTGACGGCCTCAGGCCAGCAAGGCAAGATGAAGCACCTAAGTCAATGAAATTACGCACTTTACTAAAGTGTATTGTAGGATTTACTCAAGAGTATTTAGAATAGATTCATGGAATCATTCCCCTTAGCGATATTACCATTACCCAATATTGTGTTGTTCCCAAACACCATTATTCCTATGCTCATTGTTGAACCCTCCTACATCAAAATGGTTAAGGACTGTTTAATGACAGAGCAATCCATAGGACTATCTATGGCAGAACCAATCGATGAACTAGCTGGCGCTCCTCGTTACTTCCCCCAGCGAATAGCAACAATGGGAAAACCGATACTTCTAGAAGAAAATGAAGATGGCACTATTAAAATTCTCATAAGAGGAGAGCAAAGAATAGAGCTTCTCTCTGTTGAACAAAATATTCCATACCTAATCTATAAAGTAAGAATGATTCCAGATAGAAGAGAGAAGTCGGCGCTAACTTTTGAGTCCCCTAATATAGAAAGGCTGAAAACTATCCTTGGCAATTGGGTTGAAGATACTATTGATGATTCTTTAGAGAGAGAAACCTTTATGCAAACACTTGGTTCTCTTCAACACATCATTGATTATCTCGCGATGTTTATGGTTGGGGATCGGCACATTCGCCAACTCTTACTAGAGAACAGATCCCTTCATGAAAGAATTCAAATGCTCTCGACTTTATTAAGAGGCGAATACCCCGAATGTGAGGACAGCCTAGTCGTAGACGCAATCAAAGACTTTGAATACGGAGAACAAGAGAATTACTTCGTTCATTAGAATATAACAAAGACTTCATTTAAAATACTCAGCCCAAATCCAGAACAAACGGGAATCGTTAGATTATCATCAACAAATACTGAAAGAAGTTCACTCACTGATCCAATCAAACCAGCAAAGAGAGCAAAGACCAGTGCTTGAATAGAACTTTGTTCAAAAGCATTTAGATAAAAAAGTGTCACAAGATAGCAGGTGATGAAACCGGCCAATGAACCCTGGAGTGACTTGTTCGGAAGAATTTTTTCTCGCCCTAACAACACCCCAAAAAAACTTGAAATTGGATCGGAAAAAATTAGAAATAATATTGAAAGAATGGCTATTTTTTCAGAAAAGAAAAAGAGACTCAATCCAGCACCCAATGCATAAAAGGGAAAGCCACTAAGTCCATTTCTTTCAGATTCCCTCATAAAAGGACCCATAAAAACCATTACACTTTTGTTAACACTTGGAAAATTGAGCCTGGCAAATTCCACAATGAATGCGATAGCAGAGAGCCCGAGTAGAATAGTCGCCATTTGATTCTTCTCTATTCCAAAAACTAAGTAACCACATAAACCGGATAGTCCGCTTCCCATGTGCCAAAGTTTTCTAATTATATGAAGGTCATTTCTGGCCTTAAAAACCTGCTTTGAGGCCATTATTTGTTGCTGAAAGGGGTTCATCAATACCTCGTCTTTAATTGATCGTATTACTCAAGAAAATAGCGAAATAAGGCATGAGAGTCCAGCCTCAAGGAGCTTTTTACACAGCGCATTACGCGATATGCAATTCTCTTCCCGAAGGGTTCATAAAGCCTTACAATCATTAAGAAACATAGCTATAATGAAAATGACCCATTTTGGCCTTGAACTAAGAAATTACTTATATAGTCATGCCAATTAGTTGGACCACAGTCATTTCTATCAGGATGAAGGAAAGCCATGGCCCTGCCAGGAAGAAATAGCTCATTAGGCGACAGCCTAGGGACGCGACCGGATCAAAAGATCTGGGCCATAGGTGGTGGAAAAGGCGGCGTTGGAAAAAGTCTCGTGACGGCCAACTTGTCTATTTGCCTATCACTTATGGGATATAAAGTTATTGCCATAGATTTGGACCTTGGTGGTGCTAATCTTCACACTTGCTTAGGTGTGCCTATCCCAGACAGAACCCTCTCAGATTATTTAACTAAGAAGGCCAGAAGTCTTAATGATCTTGTCACGAAAACTCCTATTGAAAATTTATCGATTATCAGTGGAGCCCAGGATGATATTGGGATCGCCAATCTAAAACAAATGCATAAGGCAAAGATTCTCTCAAAAATTAGAGAACTTGATGCCGACTACATATTGTTGGATCTCGGTGCTGGAACAACATTTAATACGCTAGATTTTTTCATCTCTGCTGATCAAGGAATTCTAACGGCGCTTCCAGAGCCAACATCTATTGAAAATACCTATCGCTTCATAAAGTCTGTGTATCATCGAAAGTTAAAAATGGCGGAAGACCTACTTGAAGTCGGTCCCCTCATTGACCAGGCCATGAACGCAAAAATATCTAATAATGCGACTCCTGCAGACCTCGTAAATAGAGTCATTGAAATCAATCCCCATATGGGTAGAAAACTACAAGCTGAAGTTAATCGCTTAATTCCCAAGCTCATCATTAATCAAGTGAGGACTCAAGCAGATATCGATATTGGTTTCTCTATGAAAATCATTTGTAAAAAATATTTTGGTATCACTTTGGATTATATTGGATACCTCGAATATGATGCGACTGTTTGGCAGTCTGTTAAGAAGAGAAAGCCTCTCCTAATGGAGTTTCCAAACTCGAGTCTTGTTAGCAATTTTGATCGGATCATTCATAGACTTTTAAACTTGGCCTAGGTACTTGGTGAAAGAAAAAAATCCTAATTATTATGAAATTTTAGAAATTCCTGAGAGCACCTCCCCTGAGGAGATTCACAAGGGTTATATGAGGGCCAAGAATGCTTACTCTCAAGACTCTCTCGCTCTCTACTCCCTTATGTCTCCAGAAGAATGTAACGAAGTTCTCAACCTCATAGAAGAAGCTTATACAATTCTTTCCGACCCCAATAAAAGACGTCAGTATGATTCTGCAAGAGGTTTAAACACTCATGAATCCCATAGAGTTTTCTCACGTGAGGCCACAACAGGCTTTGATGCAAAGGATGAAGACCATAATCTTGGGCGCCAATCAAGCACGACAGGCCACAACTCTATGACGAAGATTGTGGCACAAAATCGTTTCTCTCTTGAATATGATATTAACCCTGATTTTGAAAAAGAGATTGAACAAGCAACAGACTTTACCGGTGAATTCCTCAAGAGGATTCGTGAATATAAAGGTGTAGAACTTAACCGCTTGGCAGACATGACTAAAGTTTCAAAAACCTATATCCGAAATATTGAAGAAGAGGCCTTTGAAAAGCTACCTGCCTCAGTATATGTAAGAGGCTTTGTTTATCAATATGCAAAGTCCTTAAAGCTCAATCCAGAATTGGTTGCCAACTCTTTCCTATATCGTCTTAAAAAAGCCAAAGGCGAGCATTAAAAATTGTGAAACCTCAAGATGATGGCACAGAATCAGAAAGCCAAATAATTTCAGTCACAGAAGAAGATGTTGAGATATATAAAAGACTCGATGTTTTTCTTACAAACAAACTTGAAGACCTTAGCCGTAATTTTATTCAGAGCCTTTTCAAAAAAAATCTCATCACCCTTACTGAAGAGAGTCCTTATCAAGGAAAGCTTGAGTTAAAACGGCTTCCCCCAGTCGGTAGTCAAATTAATATAGATTTACCACCTCCACTCCCAAGTGATGCTATTGCTCAAAATATTCCACTCGAGATTTTATTTGAAGACGAGCACCTTCTTATTGTGAATAAACAACCTGGAATGGTTGTGCACCCAGCTCCTGGTCACGCAGACGGCACTCTCGTAAATGCTGTTCTCTATCATTGCCAAGATCTAACAGGGGTTGGGGATCAAAAGCGCCCCGGAATTGTTCATCGCTTAGACAAAGGAACTAGCGGCATTATGGTTGTTGCAAAAAATCAGAAATGTCATGAAGGACTTGTCTTATTATTTTCAGATCACGATATCGAAAGAGAGTACCTGGCCCTTGTGATGAAAACGAAAATGGCCGCTGGTGGCCCCATTGAAACAAATATAGGCCGTCACCCTCAAAACCGTCTAAAAATGAAGGCGGAAGTCCGCAACGGTAAGAGGGCAAAGACATTCTATCGTCTCCTTGAAGCTTATGCGACTTGTTCTCTGGTTCAATGCACTCTGGAAACTGGCCGAACCCATCAGATAAGGGTTCATATGGGTGAAGTGTTAAAAGCACCCATCGCCATGGACCCTATTTATGGGAGCCCCATTGATCATCTCAAACGCCTTCACCCACAGGTCGTAAAAGTTCTTAAAGATTACCCTCACCCCCTACTTCACGCTAGAAAACTCGGTTTTGTTCACCCTATTACAAAAGAAAAATTATTATTTGAAACAGAACCTCCCGAAGTTTTTCAAAACGTTCTCAACCTTTTAAGGAAGGAGAATGAGTAAATTGCTTTTAGAAAAGAAATTTATTCAAGGTGGTATTAGAGTATTTAATGATCGCCCTCCTTTTGAGTTTATAGAGATTAAGCAAATTCATTGCGAAGTAGTTGAGGAAGCGAGCTCTTGCCAGGCTAAAGAGTTAAAAGAAGCCGATGGTCTATATTTCTTATTTTCTAAATCACCTGTGATTCCTCTCGCGATCAAAACGGCCGACTGCTTACCCATCACTCTCATTGGAAAAAAAGGCGTGGCCCATATACATGCAGGCTGGCGTGGTCTTAACCTCGGCATTCAAAATCAGGAAATGGTAAAGGCCATTGAGCCCTTCTACGCCTATATCGGTCCATCCATTCATCAAGAATCCTACGAAGTCAGTGATGACTTCAGAGATAACTTTCCTGGTTTAGAAGAGTGCTTTAATAGAAATAACGAAAGACTCACCTTTAATCTTCCCTTGGCAGGCAAGCTAAGCTTACAGCAATTATTCCCCCAAATAGAGGTCGAGTTGAGCTCGTTAGATACTTTTACCACACCCAGTCACAATAGTTTTCGTAAGACAAAAACTAAACAGCGCAACTACAACATCTTCTATCCAGAGAACATATGGGAATGATGACGAATCTTTTAAATAACCTTATAATCACATTGTTAAATCATAAGCAGAGGTAAATATGTCAAATACTGAAGAGAAAAGTTTTTATCGCGGAACCAATTTATCACTTCAAATTCTTGGAGTTATTGCAGCGATTGCCATGGTTGCTCTCTCAATATACCTAACGAAACATTATTTTGATGTGAAATTCCCCACAGGCTTAGTTGGTGGTGGACTCTGTGATATTAACTCCTTTTTTAATTGTGATCTCGCAACTCATTCTCTTTTATCAAATATTGCAGGAGTTCCAATCTCCCTGTTAGGACTTTTGACGGGTGTCTTCATTTTATTCGGCTTTTTGTTTAATAACGAAAGGGTCGAAGGAACCATTCACTTTCTTCTATGGATTAATGCCATTGGTTGTGCCTTTTTATTAGTCTTCAGCCTTGTTGCTCTAGGGGGACTTTGTCCTGCCTGTACTCTGTACTATCTAGCTTCCTTTATAGCATTATTTGCTTTTTATAAGACAAGTAGCTACAAGGCCATAAGCCTGCCTGTTTTTGCAAGTTATGGAGCAGTCTATTTAATTATTTTTGGTATTACGTTTAACTACGTATCAGGAAAAGAAGCTAAAACATCTGAAGCAAAGAGCAAGCTAGCCAAAGGTTTAATAAGCCAGTTTCAAAACCTCCCCAATCTTGGCTCTCCAAGTATTAATTCAGAATTTATGATGGCAACGACAGGTCAAGATTTTAAAGAGGCCAAGGTTAGAATTACAAAATTTAGTGATTTCGAATGTCCAGCATGTAAAATGCTTTCAGAAGTTCTGCATAAAATTTCAAAGAAGTATGAAGGTAAGGTTGCAATCCAGTACTTCTTTTATCCACTGGATAATAACTGTAATCCAGAGATGAAGAGACCTATGCACCAAAATGCCTGTAATGCAGCTTACCTGGCGGCCTGTCTTCCAGAAAAATTTGCGGCCATAGAAGAAGAGATTTTCTCCAATCAACAAAACCTAACGACTGAATGGATTGAGAAGAGAGCAAAAGAAGAGGGTGTTCTTGATTGCTACAAAAGCAAAGAAACTAAGGATAAGATTGCAACTTATATTAAGGCATCAAAGCCCTTTAATATTAAATCAACTCCAACTTTTCTCCTCAATGGAATAAAAATTGAAGGTGTTTTACCAGAGAATCAATTAAGCATTCTCATTGACCACATTTTAAGCAAGTAAGGTATTCGCAGTGGGAAAGCAAAAACGGGAAATTCCAGTCTTTGAACTACCTCTTATTGAGACCCACTGCCATCTTGATTACCTAAAAGAAAACGAACTCGATGTAACACTAGAAGAATGCCGTCGCATTAACATCGAAAAGATCATTACAATTTCAGTAGCACCTGAAAACCTAGACACAGTAAAAGACATCGTGACCAATCATCCACAAGTATTTGGGACCCAAGGCATTCACCCTCATGAGGCCAAACTTTGGACTTCCGAAGTAAAAGATCAAATTTTAAAAAACGCAGAAGATGAGAAGATAGTTGCTATCGGAGAAATTGGTCTCGACTTTTATTACAATAACTCCCCTAAAGAAAAACAAATTGAAGTATTCAAAGAACAATTACAAATGGCCGCCTCTTTAAACAAGCCCGTGGTCATTCATTCTCGCGAAGCCGATACCGAAACTATCGATATGCTTGAAGCCCACTCTGGCCCGTTAAAAAAGAAGGGCGTTATCCATAGCTTCACCTCTGGCCCAGAACTCGCCAAAAAAGCTTTAGAACTTGGTTTTTACTTAGGCTTCAATGGCATTATCACCTTTAAGAGTGCTGAAAATGTACGCCAAATTGTAAAGCTCTGCCCTTTAGAAAAAATGATCCTTGAAACAGATTCCCCCTTTTTAACCCCCGTTCCTTTTAGAGGCCGCGAAAATGCTCCCTTTTATCTGCCTTTCGTCGCCGAAAAAATAGCCGAAATCAAAAATGTACCGATAGAGGATGTTTTAAAAATAACGTATCAAAATAGTCTCGACCTCTTCTTCTCTTAACTCTCCAGGAAATTAATACCAAACTTCCTAAGAATCACACTTTCCATCATTGCCCATTCATATAAGCCGATAGGTCTATATGAGATATTTATTACTTCTTTTGATTATTAATAATTCTTTCGCCATAGATATCTTTCCCATCTCAAAGATATCTGAGCTTCCAACGAGAGAGGCGGTCTTCAGTTTGGAGACATACAATGCGGTTGAATTAACATTAGATTGCTCAAGTTTTCTCCATGGCCTCAATATTAAGAGAACTCAGGGTAATGACTTCTTTTTTCTCTATGAAAGTGAGTGTTATCAGATCATCAACGATCTTCATTCATGGATTTATGCTGGTGAGGAAGCTTGTCTTAAACTGGATTTTGTAGCGAAGGATTGGACGCTAGAGAAGAAAGTCGGTGACTGTCGATAAGCTTTTGATTCAAAGCCACTTTAAAATCTTTCTCTTTAATAGCGTTCATCAAAGTCTGATTAACTTTTTCATAAACTAAAAACTGAATTTCTGGAAGAGTTTCAAGCTCATTGTGATTGGCCTCCAAAAGTTCATTCGTAACTTTTGTCATGCCCTTTTTACGAGCAATATTAGGACCATCGTTAAAAAGATAATCTCGATCACTAATTAAATTAAAATTTTCTTTAACATTTTGTGGGATGATGTCGTTATCAGTTCCAACAGAGTCGAGAGTAACAAGTAAGTCTACCTTCCTAAACCCATGATCAATTGAGTTCAGTTTATTAGATACACTTACGGCAGTATCGCCACCCATGCCGTGACCGACGAGAATAATGGGTTGAGTTGGGGGACGTTTTAATACTTGCTCAATAATGGCGTCTTCATCATTCCATTTAAAAACTTGCGAGGTTGGAATATTCGCTGACATTGCTCCCAAACCTTTATCATCCCCTTCAAAAGGATTGAGGGAAAATCCTCTTACGAAAAAGATTCCTGGCTTATTAATTAATGGATTCTCTTCATTTTTAACTTTGGGGATTTCTTTTACTTCAGCAACACCTTTACCAATTGAAATGGAGGGTAAAGAAATCCCAGGGAGTGCTCCACCGGTAACAGCATTCATAACCGCAGAACCCGCTTGCGCCAAAAGATGCTGACCAGCACTCTTTCCTTCAATCACTTTGTCTTTGATTTTATTAGGAATTTCCTTGAGAGAGGTTTTGGCCTCTTCCCCTAATCCCTTTGAGTTTAAATTTTTAGCTCCAGCTGCTTGCTCTTTGGCGGCTTGAGAAATACTAACGTCATCCCCAACGATTCCCTTTGCCGTCGCCGCTCCTTTTTCAAGGAGCCCCTCATTGACCATTTTCTTAGCCGCTTCTTTAACCAGTGCAGGTTTTCGGCTTAAATAGTCCGCTTTTGAAGAATAATGGATGATTCCGTTGTCCGTTTTCACCTCTCTATTCTAATATGCGCTGCAACAAAACGCCCTTATAGGAAATAATGACCATTCCCCGACTTTAGAAGTCAGTTGTCTACTCTTTTTAACCCTTTAGGGTGTCATAAGGCCGATTCTTATGCTAAACCAACACAAACTTTTCTTAAATATTAGGAGTCTTTTTCATGGCAAAAATCAAAATCGCCATTAATGGTTTAGGACGTATCGGCAGAACACTTTTGAGGGAACATTCTTCGAGAGAAGATTCTAACTACGAAATTGTTGCTGTTAACAATCCAGGAACACCAACCCCCTATATTCACCTTCTAAGATTTGACTCTGTTCATGGCCGCTTTGCCGGAAAGATCGAGTACACAGAGGGAGAGAACTCATTCAAGGTAAATGGTAAGTCCATTAAGTTTTATAACTTTAAAAACCCTACAGAAATTCCTTGGGGCGCTGATAAAGTAGATATCGTTATCGATGCCACTGGAAGATTTACAGATAAAGAAGCTCTAAGCATGCACATTCGCGATACTGTGAAAAAAGTCGTTATGTGTGCTCCAGGTAAAAACCTTGATGGTACCTTCGTCATGGGAATTAACCATGAAGAGTACTCTCACGAAAACCACAACGTCGTAAGTAATGCTAGTTGCACGACAAACTGCTTGGCTCCAGTAGCGAAAGTTCTTAATGATAAATGGGGAATCGAAAAAGGTTTTATGACCACAGTTCATTCCTATACTTCAGACCAGAGTCTACTCGACAATAGCCACAAAGATTTAAGAAGGGCCCGCGCTGCGGCCATGAGTATGATTCCGACAACAACTGGTGCAGCAAAAGCAGTTGGTCTTGTTATCCCAGAACTGAAAGGAAAGCTTGATGGCTTCGCTATTCGTGTTCCAACTCCAAATGTTTCACTTGTTGACCTAAATGTTATTCTTAAAGAAAAAGTAACAATTGAAGAAGTTAATAGTGCGATGACAGAAGCTTCTGAGGGTTCTCTAAAGGGAGTCCTTAAAGTTGAATGCCTTCCCCTTGTAAGTGAAGACTATATGGGAATGCGTGAATCTTCTTGCGTTGATCTTCAGCTGACGAACATTATTGATGATATGGTTAAGGTAATCGCCTGGTACGATAATGAGGCCGGTTTTTCTAATCGTGTTCTTGACCTTGTAGAGCATATGGTAAGTAAGTACTAGGAGTACATAGGGATGGCATTAAAGTATATAGATCAGGTAGATCTCCAAGGTAAACGTGTCATTGCACGGTTTGACTTCAATGTTCCCCTTAATGATTCTGGTGAGATTACAGATACGACAAGAATTGATAAGGCCTTACCAACAATAAACTACATTCTCGAGCACGGGGTAAAAACCCTGGTTCTCATGAGTCACCTAGGCAGACCTAAAGGTGAACCTAATCCTAAATACTCTCTTGAACCTGTTGCCACTTACCTTGCTGAGAAGATTGATCAAGATATTGTCATGACTGAGTCTTGTAAGGATAAAGGAATTAGGACGCTTCTGGAGCTACCACAAACCAAGGTCGTTCTGTTACAAAACCTACGTTTTCACAAAGAAGAAACTGAGAATAATCCAGAGTTTGCAAAAGCTCTTTCTCAGTATGGTGATATTTACGTTAACGAAGCTTTTGGTGCTGCTCACAGAAAGCACGCGAGTACCTATGGGATAAATGCCTACTTTCCTCGTGCCGCCTATGGTGGATTCTTGATGAAGTCTGAAGTTGAATCCCTTCAAAAAATCGTTGATAAACCAAGAAGTCCTTTTGTGGCGATCGTTGGTGGAGCCAAAGTAAGTGACAAGATTAAAATTATAGAGAGACTACTCACAAATGTGGACAGCCTCCTTATTGGTGGTGCGATGGCCTACCCTTTTCTAAAGGCAAAAGGGATTGAAGTTGGCACCAGCTTATGCTCAGATGAAGACGTTAAATTAGCGAAAAATATATTAGCTCAAAGTTCAGCAAAAAAACTTATTCTTCCTGTCGATCATATATGCTCAAAAGAATTTGGAGGATCACCTGTAAAAGTATCCGGTGCAAATATTCCGGAGGACCTTATGGGCCTCGATATTGGGGAACAAACCCTCGCTCATTTTAGAGAGAAGCTCTCCAGCGCAAAAACAGTTCTTTGGAACGGACCGATGGGACTCTTTGAAAATGAAGACTTTGCAAAGGGAACTTTTGAGGTGGCCAAGATCTTAGCAGGCCTAAAAGATGCCTTTACTCTTGTTGGTGGTGGCGACAGTGTATCTGCTGTAAATAAAAGTGGCCTTGCTTCAGAGATGTCTCATGTTTCTACAGGTGGCGGTGCCAGTTTGGAGTTTATTGAGAATGGTAGCCTTCCAGGTGTGCAAGCTCTAAAGTTTGGTCTCTAAAAAGACTCACTATTATAGTTTAGGAGAGAATATGAGAAAGATGTTTATTGTTGGTAACTGGAAAATGAACCAGAACCTAGATTCAATTGAATCTTTCTTCACTAACCTCTCCCTTAAAGATTCTACTTGCGAGACTTGGGTAAGCCCTCAATCTCTTCATGTTTCAACCGTCATTGCCAAAAGTTCTCAAGCTGGGAAACCCTTTTTTGTTGGCGGTCAAAATATCAGTGAACAAGATAATGGAGCCTTCACAGGAGAAAACTCCGCAGAGTCTCTTCAAGATCTCGGAGCAATCTTCACACTCGTCGGCCATTCTGAGAGAAGAAGTCTTTATAAAGAAAATCACGAGCTACTTAACAAAAAAACCAAACAGGCCCTCTCTAAAAACCTCACCGTTATTTTCTGCGTTGGTGAGCAATTAGAAGAAAGAAAAAATGGCATGACAGAAGCTGTTTTAAAAAATCAACTTACTGAAGGTTTGAAAGATTACCCAACCGATCAACTGTCCCAAAGCCGTCTTATTATTGCATACGAACCCGTATGGGCCATTGGAACCGGCGAAGTGGCCACAACTGAACAGGCCCA
>JAFMBV010000177.1 GCA_017858255.1 Bacteriovoracaceae bacterium | reverse complement strand
GAATTTATTAGAGCTATGGGGGCGGCCGTTAAAGATGGCACTTGTAGCACAGCCAATAATTGTATAAAAAACCCAAAGGCCAATCCTCTGTTCTATAATAGTAATCCTCGTAGTTTAAGAAATATCTTTGCAGACTGTGCTGACCTCCCTTATGTACTCCGTGCCTACTTTGCCTTTATGCGGGAGTTGCCTCTGGTTTTCCCTAATGGAGTAACTTTTTATAACTCTAAGCTTGATGAATTAATAAAAGAATACAACCTCGCAAAGCAAGGATATGATCGATACACATTTTTTAACAGACCTAGAAGAATAAAAATCAGATATAGAAAAGCTAAGAAAGAATTAGAGAACTTTCAAAAGATAGTTAAAAGAGATATTCGTTACTCTAGATCTGGAAACAAAATAACGAGCCTCAAAAGAATTAAAACAGGTGATAATATTAACTCTATTTTAAATCAGGTGGTTAATTCTGTTTCAACAGCGGTTTTTAGAGTTAATGGCGGCCTCTTTGATACAGGGCCTGTCTTTAGAGATACTTATCCCATAGACATTACACGCAAGGCGATAATACCTGGAACAATGCTCTATGATACAGCTGGTCACATAGGTATCGTTGTAGAAGTCACAGAATCTGGAAAAATATATCTCATGGATGCTCACCCGGATAATTCAATTACCTACATTTCTTTCGGTGAAAAATTCACAAGAAGCCCCATTCAAAGAGGGGCAGGTTTTGTTAGGTTTAGACCCTACCAACTTCAAGGTTCAAGATATATACCAACCCAAAACAGTGACATTTCAGATTTTAGCCTCGTACAGTACTATGGAACAGAAGACGATAGGCAAACGTCGTGGAAGAAAGTTGCTTTTTACTTTAATGGAGTTTCACTCCCCTTTATCCAATTCGTGCGCGCAAGACTCTCTCTAAATGGACTATCCATAAACCCACTAGAAGAAGCGAATGTTATGTTTAATGACCTTTGTCGTGATTTCCTGGATAGAGTATCTTCCGTTGAGACAGCTATCGATGATAGAATAGACAAAAAAACTCACCCTCGGACCTTACCTGATAATATTTACGGCACTAATGGCGAGTGGGAGGTCTATTCCACACCTTCTCGAGACGCGCGACTTAAGGCCTCAGTGAGGGAGATATACAATACATTGGCAACTTTCATTGGTGTTGGCGACCCACCAAACTTCTCCATTGATTATGATGGAACGGATCTCAATGGTGACCTATTGAATATCTACAATAATTTAACCTCGGCATGCATGCTCAAGATAAGAAAGTCTAACCAACAGATAAGAACGATGAATCTTAATGAAGCCATTGATCGACTATTTAAACTCTCTTTTAATCCTTATATGTGTAGTGAGCTTAGATGGGGCCTTAGCGGTAATGAACGTTCGACCTGTTCACAAGACAACATAAAGTGGGATTGGTATCAAGCAAGCCAGTACTTAAGGAATCAGATTGATCGCGATTACACACAGTTTATGGGTTACGATCTTGGTGGTCTGATAAACTCAAACCTCGGAGTGAGAGAAACCCCTGAATATGATTTCCAAGTTCTTCTTCAGTAACTTTTGAGAGTATATAAAGAAAGGTTAGGCCCAAAATAAGGGCCTAACCATTAAATCGATACTTACTGAACAGTAAAACCTTTTTGTTGAAGTTGTTTAACGAGGATGTCTCTAATGGCATCAGAGAAGGTTATCTCTCCTTCGTTTTGGCGGGACTGCAACTCTTGCTCAACAAAAGTCACTCTTTTCATTCTTAATTCTGTTATCTCTTTTTCGAGACTCTCTCTCTTCTTTACAAATGTCTTAATAATTTTTAACTGATTCGCAATTGTTTGACCTTTAAGAGCTAAAGGCAGTTCGCTTTCAGTTAACTCATTAAGAAGGGCTTCTATATCGATTTTTTCTTCTCCTTCTTCCAAAGAAGCACTAACCAAATCCCAACTTGATTGAGTTCTTACACCAAAGTTACCACCTCTGTAGTTTCCCCAATCCATATAAGAACCACCGCCACTAGCACGGATGTTTCGATCTAGGGTAATCATGCGGTTAAATTCGGTTTCTCCCTCTTTACCAAAGGGAAGAAATGTCTGGTTTACCTCTTCAGTCAACTTGATGATACTTTCGTCAAATGGTGATTCAATATAAGGCTGAGACTGATTGTGATCAATATTTATTGCCTCTCCTCCCCCACTCTGCGCTAAACTCTTCCACTCAAGAAAAATGGGGTTAACTTGAGATTCCCCTTGTGGACCTCCATTAACTGGACCAGGAATTGGATTTGGTGTCGGACAAAAAAATCCACATCCACCATTTTGTGAAGAAAATGATGTAAAGGTCTGGGGTCCCGCAAAGATAGTATTAACAATCACATCTTTTTTAAGAGAGTTTTTCGCGGCAAATAGCGGCTCCACAGGCCCCTGTTGGATTGTTTCGTTACCGGCTATAACAATTGAGCGAAAATCCTCACTTAGTTGAGTCCACGATAGATCATTGGTCGCACTTTGAATCGCCATACCTGAGTACTCTTCCCCGCCCTTTGCAACAGTTGCAAATAACGCCTCTGCCAATTTGGTATGATCTGTTGTTAAAGCAGTGAGCTGTTGAATATAGTTCGCTTCTGCTGAAACAACCCCACTTCCATACTCATATAGCGCTAACCTTAAGTTTGCAGGTACACCATCTCTCTTAAGTTCACCTAGTCCATTTAGAGTCTTCCACAGACCATCCCTCACTTGAGAAATTAGTCCCCCCATACTTCCAGAAGTGTCTAGTAAAATAGCAATATCAGCGGTAGGCGCTGCATTTAGGCCTTGAATCGCCATAAAGGCACCTATTAAAAACGGTTTTTTCATAATTCCTCCTCGAAAAATACGTTGAGGACTTTATAGAAAAAAATTCTATAAGAAAAATAACTAGAAAGACTTACTACCATTACTGTTTGTTATGGATAGATAACTATTAAGATGAGCTTAAATAAATAACAATTATCTTTCTTTTTCCAATAATTCATTAACACCAAATTGAATCAGAATAACAAAGGTCGCCCAAATATTTGCAAGAAGGATGGCGAAGAAGAAATATAAAGAGGGAATGTAAAAAATCAACGAAAGAGATAATATCAATAAGTGCGATGTACCAGAGATGGCACCCCATAAGGGAAGAATCGATTTATTAAGGTCTAAATATTTCTCAGTTTGATAACTAGTAAGTGACTCTGGTGTTTTATGATATTTACTTAAAATGAGTGATAGAATGAGAAGTATCTTTAATAGATAATGGCCATAGTACTTGTTAAGATTTACCAATTCTCTTCTATAACCTTCTAATTTCTTTTGCCTTCCTCTTGGGTTACCTTCCAAGTAAAAGGCATATTGCTCTTTGTAAAATCGATAAACACTTGTATGAAGTAATAAGAAAAAGGCCGCGACCCAAGTAAAATTCTGAATTCCAAGGTTACTTTTACTTAAACCAATATAAAGTCCAACAAAGAAAGTACCTTTTGCTAGAAAATTATAGAAAATATCATATAATTCTTTATATTTTTTTTCGATACTTTTCATTTCTTCTAACGTATCACCACAGCTGGTAAAGATATTAAAGATGAAAACCCCAACCCCTCCAAGGATAAAACTTCGGTGCCCTCCAGTAGATAAAAAGTAAATAGAAGCAATAGCGAGAATTATGCTTATAATAAAGAAGTGACTGGCCCTTAAGGATAATTCATTTGTTTTTCTGAGAACAAAATAGGCCAAAGGTTTAAAAATAAAAGTATCACAAGGTTCCTCTAGCTCAGTAATTTTATTAGCTTTTTTATAGTCTAAAAAGATTTCTAATTCTATCGGCATACTATTTCCCCTATAATTCCAACGGATTAATCAATAAAGTTTTAAGAAAATTTAACAAAGAGATACTTAGGTTTTACTTAAATAAAATGGAGAGACAGTGGGGGGCATATTTGAATTGTCCCCCCACTTCCTTTCCTTTGTACCGAACATTGGGTTTTCCCCAGTACGGCTGTT
>JAFMBV010000176.1 GCA_017858255.1 Bacteriovoracaceae bacterium | reverse complement strand
CTCCTGTGCAGAAGTTAAGAGGCTCAGCTCCTGTTAACTCATCGAGGAAGTTACCTTTTTTCATTTCTTCAATTTGTTCAACAAGGTCAATGGCGTAGCGGTTAACAGAGCGTGCTTTATCCACTTTCTTTGAATAGTTAAGACCGTCACCTCTTAAGGCGAGGACATTATGTATCCCCAAGTATTGCAGCTCAATTAATGCGTCTTCAGTTTCTTCTTTTGTAAAACCATTACAAAGGAGATGAGTAACCGTATCAATTTTAAAGCGGTTTTGAATAATTCCGCAAATACCGATTGTTCCCGGCCTCTTCTTATAGATTCTTCTTTGTATGGTGCCGTCTTTCTTGTCGTTATAAAAAGCACCAGCAGAGTGAGCAGTAACATCAATCCAAGGTGGATCAAAGGGCGCCAGTTGTTTCACAATATCGATAACTTCTTGGGCCGTCTTCCCACGTGGAGGAGGAACAATTTCATAGCTAAAAAGGGGACTGGATTTCTTTTGATCTAGGTGTTCGACAACTTTCATTAGTTTTTTTCTCTTGTTCTGTTGTTATGCTTTGAGAAGTCCTTTCTCAAAGGGGCTAAACATCTTTTATTAAATAAATAATACACTACATTTTAAGCCCAAAACTCTCTTAGGACTAGGGGCATGTGGCCGATTTTTTTTGTTTTTCAGGTTGTTTAGGTTTTATTACACTAATCGCCATGAAAGTAGTTCTCATGCATGATTGGCTTACTGGTTTTAGGGGCGGAGAAAGAGTTCTCGAGGTTTTTTGTGAACTATTTCCGGATGCTCCTCTTTACACTCTGATTCACGCTAAGGGATCAGTTCCGGCAAGTATTGAGAACCGAGAAATTATCACGAGCTTTCTAAATGAAATCCCCGGCGTCCATAAGCATTATCGAAAATTTCTACCCTTATTTCCAAAGGCCGCTGAGTCTTTAAAAATTATTCATGAGGCCGACCTTGTTCTAAGTTCAAGTCATTGCGTTATTAAAGGGGTGCAAAAACCCTCTGGCAGTCGCCATGTGAGTTATATTCACTCACCGATGCGTTATCTCTATGATCAATTTGATAATTACTTTGGTCCGAGTGCTCCTTGGTATCAGCGTGGAGGAATGAAAGTCTTTCGAAATTATTTAACAAATTGGGATATCGATTCAAATCAAAACGTTGATGTACCGATTGCTAACTCCGCCTTCGTAGGAGAGCGCATAAAAAAATATTACGGCATTGATTGCGACGTCATTCACCCGTTCGTGGATCTCAATGATTTTAGGGAAATTCAAAAGAATCCGCCTGAAAAAGAAGATCACTACTTAATGGTGACGGCCTTCGCCCCCAATAAAAAAGTGGATCTCGCGATTAGGGCCTTTAATAAAATGGGGAAAACTCTAAAAATTATTGGCAGTGGTCAGCAAGAGGCAGCTCTAAGAGAGTTAGCGTCTGATAATATTCACTTTCTTGGCAATTTGGATCGTAGTGAAGTGATTGATAACTTTGCTCGCGCTCGTGCTTTTATTTTTCCAGGAGTTGAGGATTTTGGCATAACACCCTTAGAATCATTGGCCTCGGGTACGCCTGTCATTGCTTATAAGATTGGCGGAGTTCTCGAAACGCTAAATGAAGATGTGGCCCAGTTCTTTAATGAGGCCTCTGAGGAAGAGTTAATTAAGGCCGTGATGGAGTTTGAAAAGAAGTCTTTCATAAGGGAAAAACTTCTCTCAAGAGCAGAAGAATTCAGTAAGGATCACTTCAAAGAAAATATTTTAAACTGCATTAAAAAGGCGATGAGTTAAATCTTTTGGCAAAGAAATGACTCATTTGAAAACATCACGCCATCGCCATCATCACCTGAGATTACGGCCTCTACAGCTTCGCTTCTAGAAAGAGTTTTAATATTTTTTTCAAATGTTAAAGATAATTGGGCGTCCCAGTAAAATCCTGGAGCTTCGATTTCAAAATTTTGGTGTCCGTTACTGTTACCGCTATTTAAGATAGTCCAAGTATTTCCTTGATAACCAAATCCAAAGGCACACGAACTAAAGCTTCCAACCCAGCAAGGTGAGTAGGTACGATATAGAAAAGTGTCCTCAACAAAGACAACTTTTTCATTTTCAAAAGACATTTGAATATTGGCCGGGCGGTAAAAACCAACGGCATGCTCTGATGACTCAAGCCACTGGCAGTTTAGTGTTTGAGCTCCAGCATTGAGTGTTAAGAGGCCTAAAGCAAGTACAAGTGATTTCATTTCTTTCTCTCCAGAGTAACTGAGAGGCGATAATCGCCAAAAGTACTTGATATTAATAGTGATTTGTACCTTTTACAGGTTTGGCCTATCAGAGTAAAATCCTCTTAATTTCAAGGAGTTATTATGAAAATTCTATTAACCGGTGGCGCCGGCTATATCGGCTCTCATGTTCTCAATCTTTTGGGGCAGGCCGGGCATGATATTGTGGTTGTGGATAATCTCTCTACCGGTAGGAAAGAGTCACTTCTTTATGGCCGCCATGAAGAGTTTTCCTTAGAAGAAACTGGAAAGCTTGAAGAGCTTCTTAAAAAAGAAAACTTTGAGGCCTGTCTTCACTTTGTAGGTTCAATAATTGTTCCTGAGTCTGTGGAAAAGCCTTTAAAATATTATCAAAATAATACGACCAACTCTTTGAACCTTATAGAGTTGTGTGTGAAATATAAAATCAACCGTTTTATTTTTTCGTCAACAGCTGCTTTGTATGGTGATTCGGCACCCGGCGGAATTTGCACGGAAGAAACTCAAGTTGTTCCGATTAATCCTTATGGTCGCTCTAAAATGATGACTGAAT
The DNA here is from genome assembly GCA_017858255.1 of Bacteriovoracaceae bacterium. Classification (GTDB taxonomy): domain Bacteria; phylum Bdellovibrionota; class Bacteriovoracia; order Bacteriovoracales; family Bacteriovoracaceae. Next base: position 1,246 of record JAFMBV010000176.1, on the reverse strand, counting down.
TTATGTTGGAAGATACGGCCAAGGCAACAGATCTTAATTATGTGGCCCTTCGTTACTTTAATGTGGCCGGAGCTAATGTCGATTTAAAGATTGGTCAGTGTTCTCCAAACTCCACTCACTTGATAAAAATTGCTAGCGAATGTGCGGCAGGTAAAAGAGACAAGATGGCGATCTTTGGTACGGACTATGACACGTCGGATGGCACTTGTGTGCGTGATTATATCCATGTCGATGACCTCGCTCAGGCCCATGTGGATGCATTAAAATTTCTAGAAAAAGACGCAGAAAGTGCCGTTTTAAACTGTGGCTATGGGCACGGCTACACAGTTAAAGAAGTAATCGAAACGGTTAAGAAAGTGACTGGAGTGGATTTTCCTGTGGGGATTGAGGGACGTCGTGCAGGTGACGCTGGTACGTTAATAAGTCGCGCAGAAAAAATACGTGAAGTCTTAGGTTGGACTCCAAAATACGATGATCTTGATCTTATCGTCCGTACAGCGTTTGAGTGGGAGAAGCAGCTCTAATGAAATATGATAAGGAGTTTCTCTATAAGCTTTGTCAGATTGCTCAGGAAGCAGGAAAAATAATTTTAGAATATTATAAGAGTGATATCCCTATTCACTCTAAAGCTGATGAAACTCCGGTAACGGAAGCAGACCTTAAGGCCAGTGAACATATTGTTCGTCGCTTAAAAGAAGTTTATCCCCATATTCCTTCTCTCTCTGAAGAATCGTCTCCTGAAGTCTTTGATAAGCGCCTTGAGTGGGATGAGTTTTTTCTGATCGATCCCCTTGATGGCACTAAAGAGTTCATTAATAGAAATGGTGAGTTTACGGTTAATATTGCCTTGATTAAAGATCATCAGGTTATGGCCGGAGTGGTCGATGTCCCTGTTCTTTGTGAAACTTATTATGGAAATAAAGAGGAGAGTTATCTTACTCGAAACGGAATGGAATTTAGCCTTCCAATAGAGAGCTATAACAAAGACGTTTTAAGAGTGGTCTCTTCAAAGTCTCATAAGAATAAAGAAACAGAAGATTACCTATCAAGCCTAAATGAAATGTATCCAAAAGTTGTATCCAAAACATTTGGTTCAAGTCTTAAAATTTGTAAAGTAGCAGAAGGTGTCGCTGATCTTAATCCACGTCTTGGGATTGGCACCAAAGAATGGGATATCGCTGCGGCCCATGGAGTGCTGATGGGAGCTGGCGGTCAGATTGTAGAGTTGGGGACAAGAGAAGTTGTT
>JAFMBV010000175.1 GCA_017858255.1 Bacteriovoracaceae bacterium | reverse complement strand
TAGGCAAAAGCCGTCTCAAATTTATCTGAATATGAGTCTCCCATTCTGACGCTTTTTACGCAGCGCTCATTTAGACAACGACTGTAAACGTATGATAGCGTCACGCCGTTAATAAATACTATATTACATCATTTTCAAACACAGATAAAAGGAGTCCTTTATGGAAATCAAACTAAATCTAGGTGTAGAAGCACCGAGCCTCGCAGACGTTGTTGTAATGGGTACCTTCTGTAAGACTGAAACGAAGAAATCTAAAGAAGTTAAAGTTGCGACTCTCGCTGGCTGGCCAAAAGCCTGCAAAGACAGCTTTTTAGCTCTTGGGGTCTCAAAAGACTTTACTGGAGATAAAGGTTCTCAGGTAACTTTTGACTGGGAAGGACAAAGAGTTCTTGTGGTCGGCCTGGGTAATAAATCTGATTACGATCTAGAGGCCGCAAGAAGAACGGCCGCTGGCATCATCAATGGTCTTAAAATCTCAACAGAAAAAATCGCCATTGCTATGGATAATTTTATCGCAAAAGGCAGCCTTGAAAATACTTGTGCGGCCTTTACAGAAGGTCTTTATATGGCGGCCTATGAGTTTGATAAATATTTGTCAGTAAAGAAAATTAATAAAACAAAGACCATCATTTTTGATTCAAAGGCAAAGAAGTCAGGGGCCAAAAAAGTTCAGCAAGCAATTCATGATGCTAAAGTTGTAGCAGATAGCATCAACGTTGCAAGAGACTTCGTTAATGAGCCACCAAACGTTCTTAACTCCGAAACGTATGCTAAAGAAGTTTTAAAAGACGTTAAACATATTAAAGGTGTTAAATCAGTTGTTCTAGGCAAAGCAGAACTAAAGAAACACAAGATGGGCATGTTCTTATCTGTTAATGCGGGATCTGCCTTTCAACCACAACTCGTTCATTTAACCTACACCCCTTCAAAAGCGACAAAGAATACAAAGCATATCGCCTTTGTTGGAAAAGGTTTAACTTTTGATACTGGTGGTTACTCACTTAAGCCAGGCGCGTCCATGGTTAATATGAAGTTTGACATGGCAGGCTCGGCCACTGTTTATGGTGCCTTTAGAGCAATTGCCATGCTTGGACTTCCTGTGAAAGTATCTTGCTTCTTAGGCATGACCGATAACGCTGTTAACTCTCTAGCGACATTACCTGATTCAATTGTCACGGCAAAGAATGGTAAGACTGTTGAAATTCTTAATACAGATGCTGAAGGACGTTTAGTTCTAGGAGACGTTCTAACTTACGCAAGCGAGCATAAGCCTGACGCGATTATCGATGCGGCCACTTTAACAGGAGCAGTGCTTGTTGCTCTTGGTACAGAAGTTTGTGGTCTTATGGGTAATGATAAGAAACTTCTCGACTCTCTTAAAAAAGCGGCAGCTCATACTGATGAATATATCTGGGAACTTCCTATCATGAAGGAATGGCGCGATGATATGAAATCAAATATTGCTGATCTAAAAAACATTGGTTCAAACCGCTGGGCTGGCACTCCAAAAGCTGCAGCCTTCTTAGAGAACTTTGTAGGTAAAGGCATTCCTTGGGCCCACCTTGATATTGCAGGCTGTGGTGAAGCTCAAGCCCATCTACCTTACTGCCCATCAAAAGGTGCTTCGGGCCTTATGGTGCGAACCCTTGTTGAAATGGTAAAGGCAACAAAATAAATACGAACTTTAATATAGTCCTAGTTGAGCCAGAGATCCCCGGAAACACTGGCTCACTAGGACGCACTTGCCTCGCTCTTGGGGCAAGACTTCATCTTATTCACCCCTTGGGTTTTGACCTCACTGAAAAAGCTGTCCGTCGAGCGGGCCTTGATTACTGGAAGCATGTAGAGCTCAAAGAGCACGCGTCCTTTGAGCAGTTTCTTTTGAATGAAGAGCCTAAGAGTATTTTTTATTTTACTTCAAATACTGAGAAGAGTGTCTTTGAAGCGAGTTTCGATAAGGGCTGTTATTTAATTTTTGGAAAGGAAAGCTGTGGTCTTCCTAAAGAAATCTTAGATAATGAAAACTCTTACAAACTCCCTAATGAAAGTGAACATATCAGAAGCCTCAACCTCGCAAGCGCCGCCACCGCCATCGGCTACGAATGCTATCGCCAAATCACCAAAAGGTGCCAGGTTGAGTTTGGTACTAAGCACACATAATCGGCAGGAACTCTTTTTCCCTACTCACACGATTTATTGGTGCTTCAAAAAACTTTTTCTTCATCCCTTTTCGAATGAGATCTCTTTCATTTTTCTGGGCCATTTCATTAAAAAATTTAAGCTGCTCGGAAAATGGAGCGTCCAAAAGGTCAATAATAGGAAAAGGGATGTCTAGGGCCCTCAGCGTACTGTAAGAATATTCCTCAACCAAATCCACAATTCCGGCTTCACAAGGGTTTCTGTAAATGTAGCGATAGACTGTGGAGAGATAGCTAGAGTTTTTGACGAGAGACCATTTATACCTTCCGCCGAAGATTTGATTGATACGAATGGAGTTTTCCCTAACACGTTCACTAAACTTTCGATTGAATTCAAACATAAATTTATCGATATTTGCGTCTGGAGTAGTTATCAAAAGGTGGTAGTGATTGCTCATTAATACAAAAGCATGAATAAAAGCATTATGTTTTCCAAGAGCATATTTAAAAGACTCCATGGATATGCACCACATTAGCTCCATTGGTAATTCATACCAATCCTTGTTTCGCGAGCGGCTTACAATGTGATAGGGAACCTCAGAATTTCTTATAAGATTTTTTCTCGGCATAGCGCCAAAAGATCAAACAATTAGAAACAATGCAACTAACGTTTCAAAAGAAAAACCCAAACTCAACCTGGCACCTTTTGGTTAATCGATGAAGAGGTAGGGGAAGATTTCGAAAGGTTTTTGGGGGTGATCTAGTCCATAGAGGAGATACTCTGTCCCTAAAGAGAGATCAGGTACAAGGCTTGAATTATTAATATCCCCGGGGTTTCCAAGTGCCACACCTAAGGTGCCGTAGGCAGTTCCATCAAGATAATAATAGCTATTCATTACTTCAGCAGAGGCAGGTGTACCAGTCGCATCAATACCACCAAAAGTCCCCCCTCCGGTTATAGAGTTTACAATGGCATAGTTCGATTCAAGGGACATATTCCCACCACCAGAATTAAAGGACCCGCCAACAAGCCCACCTAAGCTACCATTACCAGTTAAATCAATTGAAAAAGCGTAAGATTGCTTAAGGATAATAGGACCACTGGTAATCTGAGCTTCTCCTAAAATTCCTCCGAGGTAAGAGCCCGAGCTACCATCAGTAAGACTAGAGTACTTAAAAACTGTTGATATCAGATTATTGCTTCCATAAGAAGTTCCCACAATCCCACCGACAGCACCTGCACCTGTTATCAAAGAGTTCGCAACAGTAACATTTTCTACTTCAACACTGCCGTTATTTAGAAAACCAACCATGCCACCAGCTCGGCCAGCGGAAGTCACACTGCCAAAGTCAAAAGTGTTCATATTAAAGCGCACGCGATCTGTTGTGATTGTCGGAGTTCCAAAAAGATTACCTACGAGACCTCCTGCGCTTCCACCGGAAGCACTATTTGTGACGTCTACATTACTTAAATAAACATTTGCGATTTCTGAGTAACGATTACCAAATTCGATATTACCCGCAAGCCCTCCTGCATGAACTCCGGTGCCTCCCGTTGTTGCAGAACTGTTCGTGATATTAACGCCAAAGATGACTACGCTATCTGTTTTATTCACAGAATCATTATTTGAATCAACAACGGAGCCTGCCAAAACACCAACATGATAGATGTCTGAGATAAAGGTCGCATCATCGATATCAAATGAATAATCAATATTATTAAACTCATCGTAGTGATCGACCTTAGCTGTGGAGCCATCAGGACCGTTGTGACAAAGTTCTCTAAAAACCCCTAAATCTCCTAGCCCGCCACCGCTTTCATCTTTTAAAATTTGAGAGAGACCGAAACCATTTCCTAAAAAGTCTCCACTATAACAACTCGTTACAGAGCCAATAGGATTAAAAGTTGAATAACCAAATTGTAAATAGTTT
>JAFMBV010000063.1 GCA_017858255.1 Bacteriovoracaceae bacterium | reverse complement strand
TTATAACCAGAATAAATAAAATCATCCACTCTCACACCAAAACCTGCTGGTCGATGATAGTGGAGTATTTCACCCGGACTTGGTGTACCAGTAAATGGGTTTTCGGCATTTATTCTGCATTCTAAAGAGTGCCCAGTGAATACAATATCCTCCTGCTTAAAAGATAGTTTATCACCCTGGGCAGAGAGTATTTGTTGAGCGATAAGGTCAATTCCTGTCCTTTGCTCTGTAACAGGGTGCTCAACTTGAATTCTTGTATTCATTTCCATGAAGTAAAATTTTTCTTCATCCTGATCGTAAAGGTATTCAACAGTACCAACAGAGTCATAGCCTACAAACTCTGCAAGCTTTACGGCGGAATTACATATTTCCGTTCTCTTGGCATCTGTAAGAACAGGGCATGGACTTTCTTCAACAACTTTTTGAAATCTTCTTTGAACAGTACAGTCTCTTTCACCCAAGTGAACTACATTCTTATGCTTATCAGCGAGTATTTGAACTTCGACATGTCTCGGATTGGTAATATATTTTTCAATGAAAAGGGTATCATCTCCAAAACCAGCTTTTGCTTCCGCTTTGAGCCGTTGGATATTTACGAGAAGTTCAGATTCTTTTTCAATCTTCTTCATTCCTCGACCACCACCACCAGCGGACGCCTTTATTAGGACAGGAAAGCCCATACTCTTTACTTGATTTTTGATTTCATTATCGGTTAATTCATTAACCTTTATTGGCTTTAGGATAGGAAGTCCTGCACTCTCTGCAATTTCTTTCGACAATATCTTGTCACCCATTCTTTTTATACAATCAGTATTGGGTCCGATAAATGAGATCTTCCACTTTTCGCAAAGGCTGGCAAACTCTCTATTTTCACTGAGAAAACCAAAACCTGGATGAATGGCATCAGCTCCAGTTATTTCTGCTGCTGAAAGAATCGCTGGAATGTTCAGGTAACTTAAAGAAGACTTTGCGGGTCCAATACAAACCGACTCATCGGCCAGTTTTACATGTAGAGAATGCTCATCTGCAGTTGAGTGAACGCAAACAGTTTCGAGACCCATCTCTCTACAAGACCTTAGAATTCTAATGGCTATCTCACCCCTGTTGGCGATCAGAACTTTTTTAAATTTCATAGGTCACCTAAGGTTTAAGACGAAATAGAACCTGGCCAAATTCAACGTAGGTTTCATTCTCTACACAGATTTCAACAATTTCACCATCAGCTTCACTTTCAATTTCATTCATTATTTTCATAGCTTCAACAATACACATTCCCTGTCCCTTAGAGACTCTATCTCCTTGCTTCACATAGGGACCAGCTTCAGGGGAGCTTGATCGATAAAAAGTACCAACAAAAGGTGATGTTACTTCTATTAGCCCAGAGTTTTTTGACGACTGTTTAGATTGTGAGTCATTAGTTCCAGGAAAGGAATTAAACGTTTGTGTTTGCGGATTGGGCTGCACATAAACGGGATTGTCGTTTGATAGTTTTACAGAGATTTTTTCATCTCCGCTTTCATACTTAAGCTCTGAGACACCTGCCGTTTTTGCATACTCTACAAATTCTTTTATTTTATCTAGTTTCATATCGACTCCAACTAAGAATTAACTCTCTCTACATACTCACCAGTTCTTGTATCAATTTTAAGAACTTCGCCTTGTTTTATAAAAAGTGGAACATTTATTTGAAGACCCGTCTCCATTATTGCTTTCTTTGTTCCACCTGTAGCCGTATCTCCCTTTAAACCGGGATCCGTCTCCTCAACCTTCAAGCTTACGAAGGTTGGTGGCTCAATAGAGATCGTTTTATGCTTATAATAAAGTACATTGAGGCGGATGCCTTCCTGTAAATAATACTTCATATCTCCAACCTGATCCGCTGGCACATGAATTGTTTCAAACGTACTTTGATCCATGAAATTAAAGCCATCTAAATCGGAATACATATATTCAACTTCTTTTTCTTCTAAGTCGGGCTTTACCACTCCTGTTGAAACACCTGATTTGTAAGTACGCTCTATAACTGAGCCATCTTCCAAATTCTTAAGGCGAACCTTCACAAAAGCAGATCCTTTACCAGGATTTGTAAAATCAGACTTTACGATTGCGTAGGGTTTCCCATCTACCTCAACCTTTAATCCCTTTTTTAAATCATTCGTCTGAAATTCCATTAAAATCTCCTAAACTTTCTCTAATAAAAATTTAAATGCTAACAAGTAACTATCCTTACCAAAGCCCTCTATGACACCTCTGCTGCCCGCTGAAGTAATCTTAGTCTTTCTAAACTCTTCTCTTGAGTATGTATTAGAAAGATGGACCTCTATTTTTTCGCCTTTAAATGATTTGATTGCATCAAGTAATGAAACACTTGTATGTGTTAGTCCTGCAGGGTTAATTATAATTGCATCAAAGTTTTCTGAGTGCGCAGCCTGAACCCAATCTATAAGATCAGCTTCACTATTTGATTGTCGCCACTCTGACTGGAAACTAAGTCCGGCCAAAGCCTTGCGAATATAATCTTCAATGTCTTTCAAAGTGTCCTTACCGTAGACCTCGGGTTCTCTATCACCCAAAAGATTTAAGTTTGGACCTCCCAATACTAGGATCTTCACCTGTACCACACCTATAAAATTAGTGCATCACGCTATCAGGGTATCTTGGGAATTGTAAAGAAGCGTGGAACAAGGAAAAAATCTTATAAAACTAAGACCTTATCTGCTCCTGGGCCTTTTGCCGCAGCAGCTCATGGAAGTCATCTAAGACCTCCGCGACTTTTAAGCTTGAGACTTCAATTTTTTCATCAGTAGAGTCCTTGGCCATATCAAAAGCGGCCATTAAATTTCCTCTGCCTTCATCTTTTGACTCATTGCAAAACTCGTCTTTATCATCACTCTCTTGGTCATCAGTATTTTTATTTTGAAGGGCCTTTAATTCCTGAAGCCTTTTAATTGTTTCTTCGTTGTCTGGCTGGATCTCGCTAATTTTTTCAAGAAGCTCGATCGCCTTTTCATTATGGCCTTGCTGTAAATATAGATCCACTAGTGTGTGGGTAATGACCGGCGTTGCCTTTTCTTCTATACTCTCTTCTTCAGCGCTATCTTCGTTAACTTTTTCTAAAGTCCAATCATCGACCTCATCCTCTTCTTCATCTACTATCGGTTTTCCTGGACTTAAGTCTACTTGGACCCAATCATCTAATGATCGGTCATTCTCTGGGCTGGGCTTTAGTTCTTCTACATTAAATTTTATTTCTTCTTTCGGTGTATAAATAACACCTTCCTCAAGCTCACTTTCGAGCTGTTCAACTTTTTGTGAAACCTCTTCATCTTTTGGTTGGAGAAAGAGTAGATACTTATAAGTATCTAAGGCTTCTTCCTGATTACCTGTTTTCTCAGCACTAACGGCAAAGATTTTTTGTAGCTTAATATTATCTCTATTTTGGGACACCAATGGGCGCAAGGTTGAGTAGCAGAGGGCATACTCCCCTTTGTCGACGTAACATTGTGCTAGGCTGAGGTATCCGAGAAGATAGTCTGGGTTATACCTTAATCCCTTTTTTAATGTATTAAAGGCATTATCAAGAAGGCCTACCTTTCTATAAGCTTCCGCGAGAGGTGCAAAGACTCGTGAGCGAGGATCCTCTTCAAGAATCCTTTCATACTTTATAATTAATGGACTTAGATTACCTGCGGCCAAACTTAAGTCCTCTCAATTAAACCAGCTTCTTCCTGATTAATAATTCTTGGAGTTATAAAAATGATTACTTCTCTTTTTGACGTTGATGGATTGTATTGGTTTCTGAATAACCAACCTAGAATGGGTATATCTTTTAAGTAAGGAATACCCGAAATAGATTCTCTTTTAACATATTCATAAACACCACCAATTACAATTGTAGATCCATTATCGACCAAGACATTCGTTTGAACCGCGTTCCCAGTTTTATTTGGTGGTAACTGTGCACTTACTCTTTCAGCAAAATCTTCTTTGGTTACTGATACCTTTAAGGAAATTGACCCTTCATTCGTTATCTGAGGCGTAACTGCGAGTTCTAAAATAGCTTCAGCTGTATCTGCCCCTGTTGTCGCCGTATCACCTGCCCCCGTTAAAACGAGATAAGCCTCTGTCCTTCTTGTTGTTAATTTAGCTTCTTGTTTATTTTGAGTTACAACTTTTGGTGAGGAAATAATCTTTCCTTTTGATTCAGACTCTAGCAGTTGTAGTCTAAAGTTAAGATCAAATATCCTGCCAAACTGAGAGATCGAAAGATTCATAATACCGTTGTTTGAACCACTAATTAATCCACCGGCCGTATTAAATGAAAACCCTGGCCCAGAGTTATTCGTTCCACCCGTTCCTGATTGGCCTACATTTGTAATGTCTGATGACTGCTGGCCAACGGGGTCGTAACTTATACCTAGACCATTTTCAAGTCCTAAAGTCTTTGAGTAACTTTCACTAACCTCTACTATTCTTGACTCAATTAGCACCTGTGGAGTTTGGGTATCCAGGACCTCTATAATTTTTCTGATCTTTTCAATTACGTCTGGCGTGTCTTTAACAATTAATGAGTTTGTTCTCTTATCCTCATTAACCTTTCCTCTATCTGCCGTAAGGTACTCTGTAAGAATGACCATCATGTCCGTTGTATTTGCATAACTGATAGGAAAAACTTTTGTAACAAGAGGTTCCTGTTTTAGATTTAAGAGTTTTGCTTCAGCTTCTCTTTGTTTATCTACAGTTGCAGTTGCAAGTGATTGAATCATTAGAATGATGCCATTCTTTTTTGCTACTAACTTATTTAAACCTAAGATAGTGTCCAGAGCTTGATCCCATGGAATATTTGTTAAATTCAAACTCAATGGGGCTAAGTTTTTAATGTCGTCAGTTAGAATTATATTAAAGCCTGAAGCTTCTGCTATCATTTTCAGTATTTCTAATACCGGTAAATTTTTAACATTGAGGGAAATTCTGGAACCGATATACTTTTTTCGTCCGGCAAGTGTTAAGTTTTCTAAAATATCTTCAACAGCATCTGATTTTGGAACTAAGAGCCTTCCGACATTTACTTCTTCACCACTCGCTTTCTCCTCAAAACTCTTAGCTTCAGTTATATCTCTTTGGTCGAATACACCAAAACGGTTTTCCACCTCCAAAACTATTCGATTGGCCTTTCTTTTTAGAACTGATCGAACATTGTCTCTAAGCTGAAGAGCGATCCTAGTATCTTCTACAGCCCCAGGCTTTGGGTAGGCCGAAACAAAAATAACACTTCCGGAAAATTCTGACGTATCAAAAGCTCGCATCACTCGTTCAGTGGCTTGCGCTCCCTTCACATCGATTATGATTTGCTTGTCATCAACTACAGAAAACTTTTTGGCCGCCACCTTATTACTATCCAGAACAATTTCTAGTTCAGAAATTTCTCCGACTTGACGAAAGTTTATCGCTCTAATTTCTGCTAGTTCTGTTTTAGGTTTTTCCTCAACGACGGCAGCAAGCTCATCTTGAGCTAGAAGTCCAAATGAGAACAGTGATCCCAATAGTAGAACACTTAAAATTCCTTTTTTCATAATTTACTCTTCCATAAGTAAAAGGACCGATCTTATCGTTAATTATAACATCTTAAGATTTTTTTGCGAATTTAATATAGTTAGAGGTTATCTGTTGAAACAGGAATAACCGTTTCAATATATTCATCCTGATCATATACATTTCTGATTTTCTCAACGAGAACAATGCCGCCCGGCACAATGGCTTTTACCTCTGCATTGTTTTCACCAATCTTCATACCCTCTTTAATCATATAGGTTTCTTTACTGGATTGACCTTCACCAGTACTTATTCTTGCAATCGCCCTACGATTTTTCCCTAAAAGAACTCCTATAATACGAATTTGTCCCAATGGAAAAGCTGTTATGGAAGGAAGGTTTGAATACTTTCCTTCTGTTAAATAACCACCGTAATTCTTTTTTCTTTTTCTTGATCTTCTTGAAGATTGTTTAAAAGGGTCTCTTAGATCTAGCGGGTTTTTAATTGTTGTTGCACCTTTTTGAAAGATAAGGCTTACTGGCTTAGATACCCGAGGTTTAACCTCAGGTTCCTTATCCTTCTCAATCTCCTGACCATACAGTGACATGGAAAGGAGTGAAGTAAATAAGAATAAAATATTTATCTTATTCATTATTTTTTACCTCTTTTCGGTTTTTTTACTTTTCCCTTCGGGCCTTTGCCGTCTTTAAACTTACTCTCTATGTCACTTATGCCACGATCTTCTTTGTGATCAGGATTGTAACGATAAGCCTCTACAACAACACGGGCATTAGTTAACTGAAAACGACCTCTCTGCTTGTCAGTAGAGCGCCTCAATTCCACTTCTCTTATATTAAGGAGCCTTTCACTTCCCCCAATTTTTTCAAAGAAGATTAAAAACTGAAGGAAGGTTCCTGTTGCAGTGAACTCATATCTCTTTGTTAAATAAAAGCCTTTATTTTCTTCTATGCCTGGAGAGAGAAAGATTTTCTTTATATTTAAACCTTCTGCAATCTTTTTAATCAAAGAGAGGTTTTCCGCATCTTTTATTGTTTCAGGTAGTTTCTTTTGTAACTTTTCAACTTCTAGTGCAACTAATTCAATATTTTTTTTCGCCTCTTCAATGTCCCGAAGATACGACTTAATTTGTTTTTTCTCTTTTTTCGCTCTATTTATTTGGCTTTGTATTTGAGGAATACTTGCTTCTAGACTGGTCATTTCCTCTTCATGGGTTTGGTATGTAGTCCAAGCCTCGAAAGCTCCGTAGGCTATAATCAAAATCCAAATTTTAGAAATTATTGTAACCATAACTTATTACTTTCCAGTGATGAAAGGGTCATAAACTTCAATGTTCCCTTGAATCACAAATTTTTCTTGTCTAAAACTCACACCTCTAACATTAGATTCTTCTGTCTTTGAATCTTTCAACTGCAGAGATTTACCAAAGAAAGCACTTTCATTCACGCTTGCTATAAAACCACCAATACTTTGATAAGACTCGGAACCGCCCTTAATAATAACTTCATCTTTGTCATTTAAGATTAATTCATCAAACCAAAGATCACTTGGTGTTGAGCGAGCTATTTTCTCCAATAGATAACGAGGATTTGTTTTTATCCCAATAATTTTATCTACCCGAGCTGATCTTTCTTTAAGTTTATTTATCTGCTGGTTAAAAGCCGTAAGCTGGTCTTTAACACCTTTATTTTTTTTCAAATCTCTTTTTTCTTTTTGAAGTCGGGAACGTAACTGCTGAATTTCTATATCTTTAATTTTCTTTTGTTCAGCCAATTGTTCTTGTAAAAATGTAACAGGATAGGTTGCCAATAAATAAGAGATCACAAGACTTTTCCAGGGAAGCTTACCTAGGTCCACACCAAGCACAACGGGTGCTTTAAAGGTACTCTTCTTTTCTAATAGATTAATTTCTATCATATTAGGTTTTTCTCATTGCAAGTCCGATGACCTGAACGCCTTGATAAGCAATTTGGTTAATTTCCTCTTCACTAAAATTCTTTTCTTTATATGAAATGGCATCAAACGGATTTAAAACACTTACATCAACCCCCAAAAGGGCTTCTAGTCCCTCGAGTATCCCAGGTATTAAAGCGCTACCGCCTGTTACCAAACAAGAAACAAGAGATTCGTCAGAAGTGGAGCTTATATAAAAATCTATTGTCTTTTTAATTTCGGAGAAGAATGTCTCTACAACATCATCAATAATTTCTAAAATTTCTTCTGGAAGGTTTCCGTTTTCATCACCCGTTATTTTTAAGTCTTCGGCTTCATGATAGTTAACTCCCATTTGCCGTTGAATCTCCTCAGTGATCATAACTCCGCCAACATTCATTTCCTTGGTAAACACAATCATTCCAGCTTTATAAATTATAAAGTAGGTCGTTTGTGCACCCATATCCAAGATAAGGTAACTATTTTCTCGATTATCGAGCTTATCACCCATAACAAGTTCAAAGACATTTGTTACTGCAAGAATACCAAGGTCAGCAATTTTAACTGCCCCACCCGCTTCTTCTACCAATTCTCTAAAGTTGAGGATTACATCTTTTTTAGCAGCACCTACAACGACATCGACTCCACCACCCTCATTCTCACCGACCATATGATAGTCGACAGTGGATTCTTCAATATCAAAAGGTAAATACTGTTCTGCCTCCCAAAGGACTTGGTCTTCAACTTCATCTTCAGTTCCGCCTGCCAACTGTAACTTTCTAGCAACAGTATTTGGCCCTGAAATCCCTAGGCAACATATCAAAGGACTTATGCCTGCCTGATTAGCGGCTTCAACAATTGCAGCTGTTATCTCTTCAGGTTTTTGAATTTCATCTTCAATAATGGCGCCTTCAGGTAAATTAATTTGTGAATATTTACTAAGAGTAAAATTTCCGTTCTTACCATCTAGAGTGGCAATTTTTACCGCACTTAATCCAATGTCTACCCCGGCAAGGTTCTTCCCTGACAGAAGGAATGATTGCATTACCTTTGTAAATTCTTTTTTCACATCCAAATGGAAATACCTCGTGAGTCAAAGCGTCAATGTCAATTATAACTAGCCTAACCATGTAATTTCAAGAAATTAGTAGCCTAAGGGTGACCTAAAATTAGCCCCATAAACCGAGCGAAATACTCCGGTAAAAATATTTGTACCGAAGCCACAAGAATAATAAATGGACCAAAAGGTATCGGAGTTTTTCTATCAACAACTTTTAATAGAATCAGACTTGCTCCAATTATGGCCCCAACAAAGCAACTAAGAAATATATTATGAATAATACCGATTGGACCCAGGTATAGGCCTAGGGCCCCAAACAGCTTTATATCCCCACCACCTAAACCAACCTGACCTTTTATTAGATAGAATCCATAAGTCACACCAAGAGGAAAAAGAACACCAATGGCCGCGCCAGTGGCCCAATAATAAGGACCTTTTGTGTAAACAACTGCGCAAAAAAAGATTAAAGAGAGGTAAATATTTATACTATTTGGAATTAATTTATGACGCAAATCAATGAGTACTATTGAAAGAAAAGAAGAAAAAACGGAAACATAGAAAAAATACGACCACAGATTGTTAAGTTCTAAAGAGTTTGGAGTTATGAATAGTGCAAAAACTCCCACAATCAATTCAATTAACGGATATTGAAAAGGAATTTTAAAATCACATTTAGAACATTTACCGCGCAAGAATAAATACGAAAGGATTGGTATATTCTCATACCAAAGAATTAACTTATTGCATCCCGGGCAATGGCTTCGACTTTTAGAAAGTGAAATTTTTCGGGGAAGCCTATAAATAACCGCATTTAAAAAACTTCCGATACAGATGCCAAATAGAAACGAAAATAATAACAACATTGTTTTTTCCACTTAAGAAAACTCTTTTTTAGAAATAACTAAAGAGGAAAGAATTAAAAATAAAGCAATCCAAAAAGATGCATAGATAAGAGAAGAAAATAATAGATTAGTTTCTAAAAATTTCTCATAAAGTACGAAATTCTTAATATTTAATCTAGAAAAATCAGGCGCTACTTTTGAATAAAAATCCACGATCCCTCGTAACATATGATCATTTCCATAAAGGCTCGTTTCGCGAACAGACTGAATACCATGACCTGCAATAAAGATCGTGAGAGTACTTAGAACCGCTATTATGTTATTCGATATTA
This sequence comes from Bacteriovoracaceae bacterium, assembly GCA_017858255.1. GTDB lineage: Bacteria > Bdellovibrionota > Bacteriovoracia > Bacteriovoracales > Bacteriovoracaceae. The sequence goes on along the minus strand of JAFMBV010000063.1, from coordinate 11,652 downwards.
ATGAGAAAAATACAACAATAAACATCACCAATAAAGACTCTAAATATATGTATAGCAACGACCATGGAATTAAGTAGTTATAGTGACCGTCTAGTAGAAAATAGAACAAAATCAAAATTGAAAACAATAGCATTATATTAATAAGTAAAATTCCCGCTAAACCCATCATTTTACCGATTAAAAAGGTAGTGCGAGATACTGGACGACTTATAACCATATATAAGGTTCTACTTGCGATCTCTTTTTGAATTAATGTAGCTCCCAAAAATAGTGCGATTGCTGTCCCACTTAAAGATAGGGTACCGAGACCAATATCGAGGGTCACTTTATTGGCAACCCCATAACTAAACTCAGAAACAACATACGTTACCAAGAAGAGGAAAAAGCCCAAGAATAAGATATTTACCAATATCTTACTTTGATATATTTCTTTGAATGTTTGAGCCGCTATATATAATACGTTCACTATAGACCCTTCTCTTGATCAGTTTTATATATAATTTCCTCTAGAGATAGGCGCTCCAAGACAAGCTCCTGAAGGTCACCGCCCTTTTTATATAGGTCTTTGAGAAAGAGCTCTTTTTTATCTACCGGTATTAATGCTTGATATGTATTCGATAATTTATTGTAGACTTTTATATAATCGCCAATATGCATGGGCTCACTATCCGAGGAAAAGGCAACTCGAAAGTTTTTAGATGTTTGATTGTTTATTAATGCTTCCATCGGTCCAGAGTAAAAGAGCTCGCCCTGTCTTATTACAACAAGACTGTCACAGATCTCCTCGACATCGCCAACGATGTGGCTGCTGAAAAATATAGTGACTCCACTTTTATTTAAGTCGATCAATATATCTTTAAACTCTCGGCGTCCTAGAGGGTCAAGGCCTGATAAAGGTTCATCCAAGATAATAAATTTAGGGTTATGAATTAGTGTTGAAACAAAACCAAGCCTTTGAAGCATGCCTTTTGAATAACTTCTAATTTTCCTATCAAAAGCAAAGGAGATTGATAGACGATCACCCCAAGTTATCATTCTCTCGCGAATGAGGCTCATGGAAACTGATTGTAGTCGCCCCAAGTACTCGCAAAACTCTTTACCTGTCATATGTGGGTAAAAATAAGGTGCTTCAGGGAAATAACCTAGATTTGACCTTATCTCTTCAGCCCCTTTTCCCATTTTGGGATTAAAGCTAATATTACCGGAGTCTATTTTGATAAATCCCAGAGTAGCTTTGATGGAAGTAGTTTTTCCCGCTCCGTTGGCGCCCAAAAAGCCGCATAGAGAACCTTCAGAAACTGAAAAACTCAATTGTTTTACTACTTCTTTGGGTTTTTTCCAAAAGTCATCTCTAAAAGATTTTGAGACATTGTCAAAATTAAGCATTTAAACCTTTGACTGTATAATCTAATATAATAGTAATGATGCTCGAAAATACAAAAAAATACAACTCAAAGACATTATTAATAAAGCTAGTGGCACTGGCCTCCTGTGTAATTGGTATCTCTAATTTTCATGACCAAAAATCTTTTCCCAAGTTTGAACTCTCACCTCAAGAATCAACCGTTCATATTAATGAGAACTTTTTAAAAATTTTCAGCCTTGGGCAAACACGACTTCTCTCTAGCATATTATGGTCTGAAACTCTTCTACGCGCTGACCTTAAACATTATGAAAATAAAGATTTAAATAATTGGATGTTTTTAAGACTAAAGCTTATTACCACCCTCGACCCTTACTTTTATGTAGCCTATTTATATGGGGGGGTTTATTTGAGTATTATTAAGGATGACCTTCTTGGTGCCAGCTATATTTACAACAAAGGTCTACAAAATTTTCCAGACGACTTTGATCTTAATTTTAATGCTGCCTTTCATTTTAATTATGAAGTGGGTGACTTTCTAAAAGCCGTTCCCTTGTTAGAAAAAATCAAAAATCACCCGAGGTCTACTCCTGCCATTAAGAGAGTTTTATCGCGACTAAAAGCTGAACAAGGTAGTCTTGATGACTCCTATCTAATTATAAGAAGTCTTTATCAAGCGGCCCCTGCAGACTCCGAAATACAAAGAAAATACGAAAGAAACCTATTCAGTATTAAAACGGAAATGGATTTAAATTGCTTAAATTCTCAAAAAAGCAACTGTTCAGAAAGAAACCTAAAGGGAATTCCTTATGTCAAAGGGAGTGATGGCAAATGGGTATCACCCTCTAGCTGGAAGCCTTATAGAATTAAGAATAAAAAAGGCCCTCAAAGAAATTGAGGGCCTGAACGCTAAAAACTTTTAATGTTATTTTTTTTAGTAACCTCTGTTAACTTCCACAAGAACCTTGTTTTCATTAATGGCCCATTTTGATGACTCTGCAACAGTTTCCTTATCCGGATCAATCGGACCAGCTGCTCCTGCTATAAAGTATGACCCACCCGAATGAACTGACACAGCACCAATCGCGGTACCGGATCCGGCAATGGCATTATCTAAACAGGCCGTATTTGCAGCACAAGCACCAGTAGTTGTTGCTGCTGTCGTAATTCCGTTTATGTAGGCAAGTGTGGCACTTTGACCACCAACACTTTTGACACCCAAGCCGTAATGTTGGGTAGCGACACTACCGGCCGTACATTGCCCACCGTTGTTAACAACAATTGCTTGGGCAGCATCTTGAGCGGCACCAAATCCAACTGCATAATAGTTAGCTGCGATTGGAAAAGAATAACCAGCATCAAATAAACAAGGTGCAAATGCATCGTAATCAGATTGAAGTGAAGTTAGAGCAGAATAAATTGCAGATAATTGTAATTTTGCTTCAGATGTTTTTGTTTTGGCTTGATAGCGTTTGAAGTTAGGAATAGCAACTGCTGAGAGAATACCAATAATCGCAACAACAACCATAAGCTCCACAAGGGTAAAACCCTCTTCTTTGTTCATTAACTTTTTCATAAAAACTCCTTAAATATTGAAACCATTAAGAGGCTCCAAAAGTTAAACTCTTTCACTTAAAGATCTAGAGGTATCTCTAAATGATTAAACCCTAAAATTGATCTGCCTAGTTTGAACCCCAGGTATAGTTCCAAGCGATTCAGTTGAAGCAAACTGTTTTAGATGTTTCTATTTTATCCCGTATCGGAAAAACTCATCAAAAAAGTTTGTCTTAATTATAAATAATTTAGATTTTGAAGTAATTTCAACCACTTATGCTGCTTATTCGCCCGCAGACATAAACATTGGCAAATACATCGCAACTAGGATTGTGGCAATCATTCCACCCAAAACGACAATAATTAATGGCTCTACCATTTTTGTCATTGTATCGATGAGGGCATTAACCTCATCTTCAAACACTTCGGAAACTTTATCCAGCATATTATCAATCTGTCCTGTTTGCTCACCAACCCGTACCATCTGACATACCATATCGGGGAAATACTCAATCTTCTCAAGAGGCTCTGTTAGTGACTTACCTTCAATTATTTTTTTACGAACCTCAGTAAGATCCTTACCAATAACGCCATTATCAATTGTTTCAATACATATATCGAGTGCATCTACCAAAGAAACACCGGATCCCAACATTGTGGAAAGTGTTCTTGAAAAGGCAGCGAGGTTCCCTTTAATGATAATTTCTCCAAAAATTGGAACACGCATAAAGAGGTTATCGTATATTAGCTTACCGCTTGGTGTTTTAACGAAAGAGCTTATTGCAGCTCCAGACACAATAAAACCTGGAACCATATACATGGACCAAGCGCCAAGAAAGTCAGAGGTATCTATTACAAATTGAGTAATGGCAGGAATGGCCTGACCCGTATCTGTTAGCATCGAAACAAACTGAGGCACAACAAAGACCATCATACCCCAAATCACTAAAAATCCGATGAGAGTAACAATTACGGGATAAGTCATGGCAGACTTAATTTGAGCTTTAATTTTCTCTTGTTTTTCTAAGTGAACAGACAATTTATTTAAGATGGTATCGAGAATACCACCAGCTTCACCGGCCTTAACGAGGTTACAATAAAGTTTATCAAAACCCTTTTGTTCACGCATTGCCTCTGCAATTGTTTTACCCTCGCCTACATCAGCACCAATACGCTTTATTGCTCTTTTCAAAACGGGATGTTTTTGTTGCTTATAAAGGATTTCTAAGGATTGAATGATAGGTACACCAGCATTAACCATAATCGCTAGCTGCTTAGTAAAGCGCATTAACTCTTGAGGGCCAAAAGGTTTTGAAAGACCCTTTTCAACCATCCACTCACCGATATCGAACTCTAGAAGGGAAGGTGGAATGACTCTTTTTGGACGCAGGCCTTTACCTCGAAGAATTCTTCTTACTTCTTTTGCGGTTCCCGCCTGTACTGTTCCGGCTTCCCGGCGGCCATCTTTACTTATGGCCTCATAGCGCCAATTTCCCATATCCCTCTATACTATAACGATCTTGTTTTAATACCAAGTTGCTTTGCGAGCTCTTCTGGTTCGGTGGCGTGGCTCATGGCCGCCTCACCATCTAGAAGACCACTTTCTACAAAGCGCCTTAAACTTTGATTCATCGTTGTCATGCCTGTTTTATCTTGTCCTATTTGCATCTGAGAGTAAATTTGATGAATTTTATCCTCTCTAATAAGGTTTCTAATTGCAGGAGTTGTTCTCATTATTTCCATCGCACAAACTCTTCCCGGATCAAATGTTTTGGGAATCAGTTGCTGGGCCACAACACCTTGAAGAACAAATGATAATAGAGTTCGTACTTGGTCCTGTTGATCGGCTGGAAAAACGTTAATAATTCTATTTATCGTTTGTACACATGAGTTAGTGTGAAGTGTTCCAAAAACAAGGTGACCTGTTTCAGCAATTGTGAGTGCCGCTTCAATTGTTTCAGCATCACGAAGCTCTCCAACTAAAACGATATCCGGGTCTTGCCTCAATAATGATTTCAATGCATGACCAAAGTCAGTCGTATCCGACCCAATTTCCCTCTGATTAACAATACAACCTTTATGTGGATGAACGAATTCGATTGGATCTTCTAATGTAATAATATGTCCTGATTCATTTTCATTAAGTCGGTCAATCAAAGCGGCCATTGTCGTTGATTTACCAGAACCCGTTGGTCCCGTAACAAGTATAAGCCCGTTACTTACATCAGTCATTTCAACTAATACGTTAGGAAGGTTAAGCGTTTTAAAATCAGGAATAATGGAAGGAATTTGACGAAATACTGCGGCACATCCACCTTTTGAATAAAATACGTTGGCCCTAAATCTTGCCAAGCCTTTTATACCAAAGGAAAAATCCAGCTCTAGATTTTTCTCAAATTCGTTTTTCTGCTCTTCTGTTAATATTTGGTAAATGAGGCGTTTAGTATCAGCGGCTGTTAACGCCGGTATTTTAACTCTGACGATTTCTCCGTTAACTCTCAGTCCGGGAGGTGTGCCAACGGTTAGATGAAGGTCTGATCCGCCATTTTCGACCATAAGCTTAAAAAGCTGCTGGATCTTAACGTTATCACCAATGCCTACCTGTTTAGTCTTAGTAACACTATTATCAGAACTCATATTTTTACCCTAAAACTTATCAGAAGCAGAGTTCATAACTGCCTCTTCTAAAGTCGTTAACCCTTGAGCCACCTTTGTTAAGGCGCACATTCTTAAAGTTTTCATTCCATCTTTTATCGCCTGCTTTTTAATTTCATCGGCACTTCCATTTTTCAATACGATATCTTTCACCATGGGGGTCATATCAAGAACTTCATAAATGGCGACTCGTCCCTTGTAGCCAGAGCCATTACAATACTCACAACCCTTTCCCTCATAGACCTTTATTTTCCCTGCAGAGCTTGGTGCATAACCGCACGCGATAAGCTCTTCCTCTGAAGCCGGTACAACCTCTCTACATTCAGTACAAATTCTGCGACAAAGCCTCTGAGCTACTACGACATTTAATGAACCAACTACGAGAAATGGTTCAATACCCATATTTAGTAGACGCGTAATTGTAGATGGGGCATCATTCGTGTGAAGAGTGGATAAAACCAAGTGGCCTGTAAGTGCGGCTTCAACAGCAATTTCCCCAACCTCTAAATCTCTAATTTCCCCAACCATGATGATATCGGGATCTTGTCTCAAAAAGGCCTTAAGGGCAGACGAGAAAGTAAGCCCCACATCTTTTTTCACATTTACCTGATTAATACCTTCTAAATTAAATTCTACCGGGTCTTCGGCAGTCGAAATATTTGTAGTCGTTTTATTTAAATCGGCCAAACCAGAATAGAGAGTTGTCGTTTTACCAGAACCAGTAGGTCCAGTTACAAGACACATCCCATACGGTTGATAAATACCATTCTTAAATACCTCTAACTGTTTGGCCTCAAACCCCAGTTTTGTCATATCTAGTTGGAGGTTTGATTGATCAAGAAGTCGTAATACTACTTTTTCACCAAATAATGTTGGTAGAGAACTCACACGATAATCAATCGGCTTTCCGCCAATAGATAGTTTAATTCTGCCATCTTGAGGCTTTCTTTTTTCTGAAATATCAAGTTGAGCCAAAATTTTAAGCCGCGAAATCATGGGCTTCATCAGCTTCATGTTTGGTTTCTCAATCTCGTGAAGCGTCCCATCTATTCTAAAACGTATTCTAAAAACCTTTTCATAGGGTTCCACATGTATATCAGATGCTTTTTTAATAAAGGCTTCAGCAAGTAGTCGGTTTACATAACCGATAACCTCTTCACCACTATCGTCTTCATTTATCGAATCATTATCTACTTGGTCCTCGGGACGAACTTCCTTTATTGTATGAAGTAGCTCATCAATAGACTCTGTAACTCTTCCATAAATTTTATTCCATGATGATATATTCGTAAGAATAAACTCAACCTGGTGCTGAAAAACCGTTTGAAGCTCAGCTCGAAAATTCATCGCCGTTGGATCATAAATTGCGACAGATACAGCTTTAGCTGTTTTCTGAATTGGTAGCACTCTAAACTTAACGACATCACTCTTCTTAATAAGTTTTAGAGTGCGTTCTTTAATCTTCGCTTTTGAGAGATCAATGAATGTAAGTTCATATTTTTCAGCAAGTAATTTAGCGAATTTAATATCATCAAAAAAGTCTAGGTCTAATAGACCAAGTTCAGATATCTCCTTTGGATCTTTGTCCAAAAGAAGATGGCGCATGTCCTTCGCAGGAATCATACCCGTCTGAGAAATAACTTCAGAAAATTCCTTTCTAAACATATTCACCCTAATAAAGTTTGTCTTATCTATGTTATCGGAAATACTGAATTTTAAACTTAAGGAAATTTAAATTGGGCTGATATTCCAAAAAGATAAGGCAAAACTTGCCTGTAAGGAAAGTAAATCTGTCCCTTCACGATAATCAAAGCGAGCTTCCTTTAAGTGATTATGTGGTGAAAATGAGTAATTCATGTCCCAGAAGAGAACATTCGTCGGTAACTTGGAATTGAAAATAAATTCTCGCGAACAACAGTTGATCAAAACTGTTTTCAATTCACTTGAACAATAATTCTCATAATTAATAAGATTGAGATCACCGTGAGATTTTCTAAACAGCACCTTATAAGTAAGGCCTAACTCTTCAAATACTATTTTAAATACATTACTCATATTACCAGAGCCAAGAATCAAAAACTCTGTGTTCGTAAAAGTCTTCACTATTTCTTTTGCTGCCAAGTAGTCAGTGTTTGTCGCCAAGACATACTCACCCTCACTCTTCATACAGTTAATGGCGCCAATTTTTTTCACAACGTCATCATTGATAACAACTTGATCTATAAATGACTTTTTAAATGGGTAAGTAATACTGAGGCCCAAAAAGCCCTGAGTAAATAAATTTTTGATCCGTGGGATTTCCTCGTAAGTGTCATAATCTAAGAGATGATAATCTACTGTTTCTCCTAAGATTTTCTCATACATCTCTTTTGATCGTGAATGCTTAATTGATCGGCCCAACAATCCTAACTTAAGCACCAAAGGACCTTCTCTGTGCGACATCTTTAGATATCTGGGCAATTAACTCATTAACTGAGTTAAATTTTTTCTCTTCTCTAATCTTTTTATAGAAATTTACCTGAATCTCTTCTCCATAAATATCCTGATCAAAGTCAAAAATATTTGTCTCAACATTTAAAGCATCATTGTTGTTAAAAGTGGGATTATTTCCAATATTTGTGATTGAGAGATAATCGCATCCCCTAAAAGTGCAAATCGTAGAATACACTCCCTTTTGAGGGGTTATTCTTGAGAAGTCGAACTCTATATTGGCTGTAGGAAATCCAATTTGCCTACCCCTACCAGCACCTTTAATTACGCGGCCCTTTAAAAAGAAAGGTCTGCCCAATATACTATTTGCCCCTTCCGGATCCCCCTCTGAAAGGAACTTTCTTGCTAAGCTAGAAGAATAGGTGCCCACATCTGTTTCAACTTTTTTCTGAACGATAACCTCAAGGCTGCGCCCCTTACAATAATCTGCGACAAAAGAGTGATCCCCTTCTTTGTTGGCGCCAAAGGCAAAGTCGTAACCAAGAAAAAATAATTTTAAGTGGTCATTTATTAAAATATGTTGATCCAAAAAGTTTGCAGGGGTTAAGGTACTAAAATCTCTCGTAAAAGGAAGCTCTACGAGAAACTCTATCCCCAGATTCCTCAATAGAACTTTTCGTTCTTCGTAAGTATTTAATAAAAAGGATTTTTCATTTCTTAAAATGGCCAAAGGGTGAGGAACAAAAGTCACGACAATTAGCTTCAAGCCTTTCTGTCTACACTCTTCTTTAATTTGTTTAAGTAATTTTTGATGACCGATATGTACACCATCAAAATTCCCAATCGTTAAACCATAATCGCTTGTCTCTGGAACTTCCTTTAATGACTTAAATACCTGCATTGCTCAACTCTTTTTTTAAGGACTTAAAGGCCGACGCCTTAAACCTAACCTTTTTCTTTTTAGCTTTATCGTATGAGAAGTTTTTTCTTTCAAGCGCATCTAGTAAGTCTACGAAATAGGACTTTTCGTTATTATTTAGATTACTTTTCTCCACGATCTCTTTGATAGTTTTATTTTCTGGATTACGATTTAACATATAGAGAAGCCTAGATAAAGTGGAATAATCTAAGCCCTTTTTACGAAGAGTCTTAATCAGCTCTTCTGCTTCTCCCTTGGTACTTGGTCCTTTTCCGTATTTAGCCAATAATTCAGTAAGCTGGATAAAGATGACAACGATAAGGGATATTGCAACCCATTTGTGCCAATTCAGTGGAATTGATTTCCAAGTCTCAGTAAAAAGAGGAGCTACATTACCAAATGTAATGTCTTTCACAGTATTTGACGTATTATCCACTTCATTCTGGGTGTTGCCGTTACCCGTACTATCAGGTGGATTAGAAACTTGGCCTCCGCCTCCACCTATGATTAGTCCTGAAATGCTCAGTGACTTTTCCTTGTATTCTTTACTCTCTGGATCAAAATAAGCAATCAGGATATCTCTTTGCGGGATCGTTACATTGGCCCTGGCCAAATAAGTATAATCAAACACTTTTCTACCCGAAGTGGTTCCCACCTCAAAAAACTCCCCCTTAGTATCGAATTGCTCTAGAGCTGGATCTTTGTATATTGCTGGTGCTTCCATTTTTTCTAAGGCACCTGGCCCAACAACTTCCAGTTTTGCTTCTATTGCTTCATTTACTACATACTTTTGCTTTGTGCTTATAAGACGAAATTCATGCTCACCAACAAGACCAGTAAAGTTGATCGGAATACCTTCTGTTGGTAAAGGTAGAATATTAATTTTAACCTTAGGAGAGCTAACACCCTTAGATTTAAAACGATTAAAAGATAAACCGAAACTACCAAAAGGATTGCCAGAACCACCAGCATATTGAACATTTAGGCGAAGAGGGTCAATAAAAACAGTTCCTGTTTTTTCAGGATAAACTCTTGCCGAGTACTTAAGACTTCTTCTATACACCGCTCCTTCATATTCTAAAGCCTCTTCTCTATCATCAACCTTATGAAACCTTTTGATAAAACCATTCAGTTTTGGAAAAGTTTTAAATTCAGTTTGTACGATTGGAGCCCGTGAATAGAGATAGTATTTAACATCTATACCTTCTCCGATATAGGCCTCCGTTTTACTTACCTCTGCCTTTAAGAAAATATTACGAGGTGTCTTCTTCTTACCTAATATTTTAATACGTACAGGTTTATGAGTTAACGACTGAGAGCCAATATCGACCTTTATGTTAGTAAGTCTTGCAGTACCTACTTTCTCTGAGATCATCTCATATACAAGTTTTATTCTTTTTGTTGAGGAAAACTTTCCATTGATAATGGATGTACTTAGACTAACCTCTTTTCGTCTACCTAAAACCTCTACACCGACTGGGTCAAAACTTACAAAAGGCTCTTCATCTAGTTCGGTTATTATTTCAAAAATAACATTAAAGGATTCTTCCTTAACAGGGTTAAGGGGATTTATATCTATCTTAAGTTGGCCCCAAGAATTAAATAAAAAGAATAAAAATATTATCGATATAACTCTCTTCATTACCAATCCTTTTTTTGATATTGGCGTGGTTCAGTTGTTGAAGTATCCAAATACTTTTTCTGCAAACTTCTATCGTCAGACATTATTTGTTTGATTAAACCAGGAATCTTCACCATTTTTCTCTTTTTTCGTATCTTATCTTGCCTTTCTTTCAAGGTTTCTCTTTTCGCTTGATCCTGCTTCTCTTTCTTTTCTTTGCCATCTTTACCGTCTGATTTTTTGTGATCTTTTTCTTTATCATCTTTCTTATCTTTTCCATCTTTCTCAGACTTCTCATTCTTATTATTTCCGGAGTCTCCTCCCTCGCCACTTTCTTTTTGTTTTTGCTTTTTCTTTTCCTTTTCTTCTTCTTTCTTTTGTTTCTGCTTTTGTTTTTGTTGAGATTTCTGTTTTTGAAGGGCAAGTAGCATATTTTGTCTTAATTCTGTCTTTTGAGTGTCTGTTAAGTTTATGGCTCCACTCCTGGCCTTCATCTGCAGCGTGCCCAAGACCCTTATTGCCTCTTCTGATTTTTTATTTTGAATTAAACTTATCGCATAATTATTAACATGCTCGGGCAATGCATTTTCTATATTTTCTTCATAAAGAACCTTAGCTGCTTCAGGTTCCTTTGATTGTAGTAAAATCTCTGCAAACTTTAGCTTTCCATTCTTGTCTAATTCCCCATTTTTTAGCTTCTCTTTTAATAATGTAACCTGTTCGGCCATTAAGTCTGAAGCATAGTTCCCCTTCACATTTAGAAGTATCAAAACCAAGCTTGCCAGTACGTATGAAGTTTTGAAATAAAGTAAAAAACTTAGAATCAATAATATTATTGCGGGTACTAAATAGGCTTCCACCATCACAGGTCTTACCGTCGCCATGCCTTTATTAACTTTTTGATTAAATTTTCCATTGAAAAATCTTAAGACCTCTTCTGTAGGAATCGTGTAACTATTCGCTACCCAGTATTTGTAACTTTTTATAGATTTGCTTAGACTTTTTAACCAGCCTTCATTTAGACGACTTATTACTTCTTCAGATTTATATTTTTTATATCCCCTAAAAACACCATATTTATCTCGATTTGGTATTCTAGCGCCCTTGGCC
>JAFMBV010000010.1 GCA_017858255.1 Bacteriovoracaceae bacterium | reverse complement strand
AACTATGGCGAGACTATCTTCTTTCGCATAATGCTCTTTAACTCTTCTTAGAGGGTCTCGGGATTCTCTTGTTTCGACGGCACCATAGAGAGTAAGACATTTAAGACCTTGGCTTACTGCACTTTGTGAGAGGCCAAGTACTTTTTCAATTTCTTCGCTAGTTAGGGGGCGCTCACAAAGGACAAGGAGACCATAGATGGCACCTTCGTTACGTTTAAACCCAACTTTATATAGGAAGTTCTCAAAGACGGGGATTTCGCCTAGCAGTTGATCTTCAATGATACCTTCGTTTTTAATGGGCATACTCGTTTCGCCGTCCAATAACAGGGCCGTCATTTTAAATATTACAAAAACAAAATATTCAAAATGCTATTAAAAGCGGGATGGGGTTAACCGTCAATGAAAGATTGGTTCAATTTGGAAGACATTTTAGTTTTTAAAGCGAAGCGTTGCAGCAAGGGGAAAATGATCTGAGGCAATCTTGTTGCGATAAAACTTTTGGTTAATTGTGACATGGCATGTCTTACCCTTCTCCTGGTAGGGCACGGGGACTCGACCAGCTTCATCAATTTGCATTAGTGAGTTAGGACCACAGCCTAAAAAGAGGCGCTTCTCTAGCGGACGAAGTACTTGTGCCTCTTCAAGCTCAAGGTTAGGAGAGTAGTAAAGATAGTCTAGTAACATCTTTAGCCGGCGTTTTCCGAAGCCCCGGCCTTCTTGAGTGGTGCCTTTCGTAGGAAAGAGACGACCTGTAGAGGCAAAGCGCTTCAAGACGTGGCCGCCTGGATTTTTAGTATTGTTAATTTCAGTATTCCAATCACCCATAGCGATAAAGTAGGAGTTTTCTGGGAGTGGAACAAATTCATCTTGAAGATCGATCGCCCCGCTGGTCTTGCCTGTTAAGTACCATTCTAAGAAACGCAGCTGGTCAGCATTTCTCTGGTAATTTGGACTGACCTTGTTACCAAAGTGATAAGCAGGCACAGTGTGTAAAGTAATGACATGGACCTCTTTACCCTGAATATCTAGAACGGTATCAACAAAGTTCTTATCAAAGAGAGGCATATCCTTAGGAAGGCGCCTCCCTCTAGTATCGCGAAACCTTTTAAGGTTAGCTTTAGGATTAAAGCGAAGCCAAGGGAGGTCAGTGATGACAACCTTTTTAATAATTGGATAAGTCGTGGCCATACCCGTGGAATATTGTCCTGGGAAAAGGCCATAGTTTATAGGGTCTGCAAACTTTCTAACATTCTTAACACGTGGGTCATTTGGTCTTAAGTACGTTCCTTTATATCTCTTTGCCTTATTGCCAGTATTGGCCTGAAAAAAGCTAAAACTCCAATCGTCTTTGTCATCGACTTTCTTAAGTCCTCTGGTCAAGTGGTACATATTTTGACCAAAGGTCATAAGGTTTTTATGAGGTGTTTGGGGGCGATCAAATTGGATCTCATTAATAGATAAAATATTAAATTCTTGTTCATTAAGAATTTCTTTTACTGCCTTTATCTGTTCGTTATTAGGGTCATTTAACTTAGCAGAGTCTAATTCAAAAATATTATAGTGAACGACTTTGATTTGATGACTGTTCTTTGTGAGATAAGCACAACCACTGATAAAGAAAATCATGAAGAAAGAGAGAACTCTCATTTTTTTTCCTAGTCTGTTTTAAGTTTTGGTCATTATAGAGTGGTCTTATCTAAAGGTAAAAAGAGTTTTTGATTATGAAAATCCGGTTTTTCTGGATCATGTTGAAAGGCCATAAAATGGGTTTGTTCTTTTCCATTGATGTCTATTTTTAACACCATTGTTAATTGATAGGCTTTTACGTTTTCTCTCTTTGGAATAGTTACCTTGTAGTGGTAGCGGCCTTCTGTGACTCTATTAATGAGTGGGGCAGAGCAGTCCTTTTCTTTTTGAACGGCAGGAGAGCGATACGCAATGAAATCAAAACAATTCCAGCCGCCGTTGGGCGCGAAGTTCCATTCTTCATAGGTATTATCTTCGAAAAGAAAAAAGGCTTCAAAGCAGGTCTCATTCCAAAGACCAACTTTCCTTGAAGTGGTGCCCGCCTTTTTGGAGGGCCAAATGATGTGCTGGTCAATGTATTGGGTGTCAGTCGGTTCGTTAATTTTATAGTGAAGAATCCATTTGCCTTCTTCCCCTGTGATTTGGGTCTCAACACTCCAAGGACATTGAGAATCAAAGGGGAGAAGGGCAACTTTTTTATGAAAATTCATTTCTACTTATGAAATAAGCTTTCCATTAACTTTATCGGCAGAGGAAAGAAAGTGGTTGTTTTTCCTTCACCTACAGAAATATTCTGCATCGTTTCTAGGTAACGCAAAGTAATCGCGCTTGGCTGAGCATCTAGAACAGCTGCGGCTTCCGCTAGCTTCTTTGATGCTTCAAATTCACCTTCGGCAGAAATAATTTTTGCTCTCTTATCACGTTCTGCCTGAGCTCCACGTGCCATGGCCTTTTGCATGTCTAGTGGAAGGTCAATGGCCTTAACTTCAACGGCACTAACTTTGACACCCCAAGGCTCTGTTTGTTCATCAAGAATTTCTTGAAGTGAAGCATTAATTTTGTCTCTGTGCTGAAGAATTTCATCGAGTTCATATTGACCAATAACTGTTCTCAGAGTTGTCTGAGAAATTTGGGCCGTGGCCGAATAATATTCTTCAACAGCAATGACGGCCTTTTCAGGGTTGTCGACTCTAAAGTAAACGACGCCATTAACTTTCAAGGTGACGTTGTCTCTTGAGATAATATCTTGGGAAGGAATGTCCATAGTGACTGTTCTTAAATCAACTCGAACCATCTTTTCAATACCAGGGATTAAAATAATAAGGCCTGGCCCCCTTAGCCCTGTGAAGCGTCCTAGTCTAAAGACTACGGCCCTTTCATACTCTCTCAATATCTTGATCGTATTAAAAAGGAGAATAATGAGAAGGATGACAAATAAAAAGACTGGGTTATACATAACGGCTCCTTTATATAGCTTTAATTTCTAGGTTCATTGTTTCTGGTACTTTTGCGACGACTTTTATTTCATCGCCAATATTAAATTTTTCTAAACTTTGACCACTCCAAAATTCGCCACCAATTTTAACTTGGTAAATATGGAGGCCAGCTTCTTCCCTTAAATGCTTAACAACAACTCCATGGCGTTGCACAGTTTCATTAAACTTTTCTTTGCCGACATTCTTTCTCTCTTTAATGATGAGATATAAGCAAATACTTAGGAAGGCGGTAATCGCTGAGACTACGGCCAAAATTAAGGAATGAGAAAGACTTATATAGGCATCATCCGTTCTAAAGAGGAATAAAGAGCCAGCAATAAGGCTGGCCACTCCAGCAATAGATAAAATGCCATAGCTAGTGATGAAAGCTTCCATGATAAAGAGGACAAAGGCCACGACAATCAATCCAAGTGCGCCAAAGTTTAAGGGGAGCACTTGAAAACCAATACCAGCGAGTAGCAGGCAAATGGCACCGATACTCCCTGCAATAAAACCACCTGCTGCTTGAAATTCAAGATAGAGTAGCGCCGCGCCTACGAGAAACAGCACGTAGGCGGTGGAAGGATTGGCAAAAACATTTAATAGCTTTTGACCCAGATCCATAGGGATATTCGTGATCTGAGGGTTATTAAGTTTTAGCGCGTAATTTTGACCTTTTAGTCTGAGTTTACTTCCTTCAAGGTTTCTAAAAAGTTCACTGCGGGTATTGGCGATACCATCAACCAAGTTTTTCTCGAGTGCTTCTTTTGCCTTAAAGGAGCTGGCCTTTTCAATCATCTCACCAAAGAGTTTGGGATTGCGTCCACGAGCTTCGGATAGACTTTGCACCAGGGCCACTAAATCATTAATGGCCTTTTTTCTCATATCAGATTCTTTTTCAATATCTTTTCCCATTTGAATGGGAGTTGCCGCTCCAATATTAGTTCCTTCAGACATAAAAAGAAGGTGGGAGCCCGATGCAATGATTGCTCCGGCCGAAGTGGCGCTGGCACCCTCAGGCTTAATCCAGACAACGACAGGCCGGTCTGAGTTTCCAAAAAGAGTAAGGATTTCTTTGGTTGTTGTTACCAATCCTCCAGGAGTATTAAGCTCAATAAGTATGAGGTCAGAACTTTCTTGATTGGCCTTTTTAAAGCTGGACTCTAAATAGCTCAGGGTTGCGGGGTTAATTGAACTATTGATTTCTAACCTAGAGATCGACTGTACCGTTATCAATTTATCCTGGGCCTGTAGGGCAAAGGAGTGAAATACAGAGAAATTAAACAGAATTAGGAGAGAAAGGGCTCCTTTCATTTTGGAATACAATATTAATCCTTTATATTGATTGACTTGGTTACTATACCAATTTCTCTATTCTTTGCTTAGTTTTTAAAACGACATTATTGTCAGCTAATAAAACTAATTTAATGCCTTAAGGTATTGATTTTAGACCTAACTTAAACTTTTTATCAATAAATTTAACTTATTCTTGTTTGGTTTTTATCTTAACTGAACTAGGATGAAAAGCATGAGCGTACACAAATAAATAGGTGTTTTTTATTAACATTACTACTAATGAGACTCAGTAACTAAAAAAACAATAGGACTAAACATGAGAAGTTTTGAAAGTATTGCCAAACTAATTAGAGAAAAAAGAATGGGCCACCCTAAAGGTTATTCACAATCTGAGCTTAGTCAGCTACTTGGATACAAAAATGGCCAATTCATATCGAATGTTGAGAGGGCCCTTTGTAATGTACCTCTGAAAATGCTTAGTCGTGTATCTGAAATTCTAAGTATTCCACATGAAGACCTTAAGAAGGCCATTCTTGAAGATCAGGAAAAAACATTGGAAAACTTTCTAAGATCAGGTGATGGGACTGTTAATTCACCCCAAACACGTGAAGAGGTTAGTGCTCCTATCGCTTAGGTAGAGAGCCTTGATTAGTCTGGATCATTAGTTGATTCGATGCCTTTATATCGCTGGTAGTCTTCAATACTTCCAGCGCTTTCTTCCTGGTCACCTTTAAATTCATGATCCACTTGCGTCTGTAATAAATGAGGATCTTCAAAATCACCCTCGGTTGCGACTTGAGCCGCTTCGACTGGTAGTTCATGGTTTTCTGAATAAGTGGTATCAAGCCTTAGGCCATTATATTTTTTCTCAAATTCTTCTTTGTATTCTGGTTTTATAGAATCTTCATATTCTCTAAGTTCATCAGCACTGCTAGAAAAAATTCTCTCAAGCTTTGCCAGCTGACGAGGATCAGCGCGATGGAATAGATCAAAGTATTTCTTGCGCGCCTCTAGGTGTTTTTCTAAAAGATTTATATAACCCCTTTCTACTTTTTCAAAGCCACTAAGCTTTGGTCCAGTGCGACGGGGGCGCGAGTTGCGTCTTTTATTAGCAGGGTTAGCGCTTTTTGGGCTACGTTGGGGCCGGCCTTTCTTAGAAGAATTGCCTCTACTTTTACTTGATTTATCTGATCGATTTGTTTGGTTCAATCAACACTCCTGAATGATTAAGATTCAATGATAGTTAAAAAGTCGGCCAGTGGCCATTTTTGGTTGAGATAGGTTGAAGGCGACAATATTAAATACGAGAGAGGGAAAGACTTCCTGCGACTTCCCAAAAGTTTGTCTATCGTGTTTAATACAAAAGTTTAAATAATTAATACTAAGGAGATATAAATGACCAACAAAAGAGTAAAAGTAGCAATTACTGGCGCTGCGGGTCAAATCGGCTACGCTCTTCTATTTAGAATAGCATCCGGTCAAATGTTTGGTACGGACACTGAAGTTGAACTTCAACTTATTGAACTAGAGCATGCATTAGGTGCACTTAATGGTGTGGCAATGGAGCTTGATGACTGTGCATTCCCTTTACTCAAAAAAATTACCTGTACTGCAGACCTAAATGTTGGCTTTAAAGATGCTAATTGGTCAGTTCTTGTGGGTGCAGTTCCTCGTAAAAAAGGTATGGAAAGATCTGACCTTTTAAATATTAACGGTGGAATTTTTACCAAACAAGGTAAAGCGATAAATGATCATGGTGCTGATGATGCTCGGGTATTTGTTGTTGGAAACCCTTGTAATACGAACTGCTTAATTACTATGCACTCAGCTCCTCGTCTGCCTAAGAGCAACTTTTTTGCCATGACAATGCTTGATGAAAAGAGAGCAAAAACTCAACTTGCCCAAAAAGCAGGGGTCGACGTTACCGAAGTTACTAACATGACGATTTGGGGTAACCACTCAGCGACTCAATACCCGGACTTCTATAATGCAAAAATTGGTGGGAAGCCGGCCACTGAAGTCATCAGTGATCAAGACTGGTTAAAGGGTGACTTTATCTCAACTGTCCAAAAGCGTGGCGCTGCTATTATTGAGGCCAGAGGCGCTTCTTCAGCGGCTTCTGCTGCTAATGCAGCGGTTAGTGGTATCTATAATCTTACTCACGATACTGTTGCTGGTGAAACTTTCTCAATGTGCTTGGCCTCTCAAGGTCAATATGGTGTTGAAGAGGGTCTGATCTTCTCTTATCCATGTCGCACTGAAAATGGCATCGTCAAAGTAGTTGAAGGTGTCGAGCTTAATGACTTCGGTAAAGAGAAGTTTGATGTGACACATAAGGAACTTGTTGAAGAGCGTGAGTCTGTTAAATCTGCAGGGCTTATCTAATATATTGATAAAATATCTTATGCCTCCATGTAAAATACGTGGGGGCAATCCTTTCCGCCTAGATCACTCGGTTTTTATGGTGAAATAATAGGCTTGAGAAAAACAGGGGCCTCTCTCAAGGAGGTCTTTATCCCTTTTAAATCCCACTTTTTTTACCTTAACTTTTGCTTAAATCTCATAAGTCCTTATAATAATAAGGTATGCGGTCTTATGCTGTTCAAGGAGGAACACATGCGTCTAACAAAAAGTTTTCTAATACTATTTTTTCTAAGTCTCTTTGTTTTTTCTGGCAATACCAGAGCGGGTATTTTAATTGAGCCCTATCTTGGATTCTCTTTTGCGGGTACGGGTGACACGACTATTGGTACAAATAAATATGACCATTCATATTCCTCTCCTACAATTGGTGGGCGCCTTGGCTATGGCATGCTTGGTTTTATGGCCGGACTTGATTACTCGATGCAAACTTTTGATTTGGAATCAGAAATAGGCTCTACCACTTATAAAGATGGCGTGAAGAAGAACCAACTAGGGATTTTTGTTGGTTATAATCTTCCAATACTACTGAGAGTATGGGGAACGTACTACCTTTCAGGTAATGTTGATGGAGACGATCCAAGTGCTTCTAATACTCTTCTTGATAGTCGCTATGAGTTCTCTGATGGTGGTGGTTTTGCTCTTGGAGCAGGGTTCACAGGGCTTCCATTTGTCTCCATTAACCTCGAGTATCGTAACCTTGAGTATGACAAGTTAGAATTTAACGGTGCCACTCTAGGTACTTATAATGAAAAACTTAACCTCTCAGAAATTCTACTGTCTGTTTCATTGCCACTTGATCTTTAGTTAACAAAATATCAGCCCCTCTTTGAGGGGCTTTTTTTTTATGGAAAAAATATACGTCGCCTTTCACAAACCTTTTGGTGTTTTGTCTCAATTTACTGGTGAGTCCAATCAATTAACTTTGGCATCGTTTAATTTACCAGCGGGAGTTTATGCTGCTGGTAGATTGGATAAAGATTCTGAAGGTCTTTTAATTCTTACCAACGATGGACCTTTTATTAAAAAAGTTAGTGACCCAAAGTCGAATAAAGAAAAAACTTATTGGGTCCAGGTTGAGGGAATCCCTGCAGAGGGCGATCTCTCTAAACTACGTTTAGGGCCAGTCATAAAGGGTTATAAGTGTCTTCCTTGTCAGGCGACCCTACTCTCTGACTTTGAGTTACCACCACGCGAGCCACCGATTCGAGAAAGAAAAAATATTCCTACCTCATGGATTGAAGTTCGTTTAGTTGAAGGAAAGAATCGCCAGGTGAGGCGTATGTGTGCGGCCATTGGTTTTCCCTGCTTGCGCTTGATTCGCTCTAAAGTGGGGAAGCTTTCAATTAAGTCATTGGCCGTTGGAGAGTGGGCCTATGTTAATAAAGAGCAAATTCTTTAAATGAGTGATGGTTTCCTTTGACGGTGACGTTTATAATCTAAGAATGCAAAACTATGCTCTTCTCATTCTCGTCCAAGTGCTTTTTGGTCTCAATTTTGTTGCTTCAAAAATAGTTGTAAGTAATTGGTCAGCATTTGGATTTGCCTCTTGGCGCTTTATTATTTCAGGTCTTTTTCTACTGATTTATCTTAAATTACGAGGATCGAGCTTAAAGCTTGAGAGGGTTCATTGGAGGCCACTCTTTATGCTGTCCTTAATCGGTCTTAGTTTTAGCCAAAGCTGCTTTCTGTGGGGACTTAAAAATACCACGGCCACTAACACAGCATTGATCAGTTCCACTATTCCAGTCTTTGTCTTTATTATTAACAGGCTGAGAAATATTGGTACATGGTCTAAGGGGAAAGTTTTTGGTCTTAGTCTAAGCTTTTTTGGAGTTCTTATTCTTCGAAATGTAGAGGACTTTAGTTTATCGAATCAATCTTTTGTCGGAGACCTCTTTGTTCTTATGGCCTGTGCTTCTCTTGGCTGGTTAATTTCCATGAGTAAGGACTTTTATTCAAAGGTCCCTGCGCTCTTGGGGAGTGCTCACATGTTTTGGTTGGGAGGCTGTTTACTTATCCCTGCATGGTTATTCTTATCTGAACCTCTTATTCCAGGGTTCACTGGTCAATTCTTACCGGCGCTCCTCTACAGTATTTTTGGTGCTACTTGTTTAACCTACTTATTGAACAATATTGTCCTAACTAAAGTGGATAGTGATGTTGTTGGGCTTTTTATATTTCTTCAGCCTGTTGTGGCAACGACTGTAGCGGTCTTTTTCTTAGGAGAAATCTTTACGTTGAGAATGGCCATGTCATTTTTCTTGATAGCCTCCGGTGTAATTATTGTCGTAAGGAAATAAATTAGGAGTCGTTCGAAATCCTTACGCCCGACCCCTAACAAATTTATGCGACTTTCTGCTGAGAAGGGTTGTCATAGAACCCTTCGTCATCTTTAGGAACACGTTTTTCAAAACTATCCTCAAGAACGAAAAACATGCTCAAAAGCAGAAAACCTGCAATGATTTTTGAAGTCACTCAAACCTCCTTGTTGAATGCTTCATTGGAGGACTCTTATAACCCTCCATGGTTATAATTAAGGCCTAATGTGTATTAACGATGCATAACTGATGCCAATAATATCGTCGTTAAAACATCGAATTTGATACAAGAGTGGCCAATATGACCCAGGTCTTTAAAAGGTTGTCACCGAATGAAATAGTCAGGAAAGATCGAACTATTGGCTAACATCATCCATTATAATGGGATTCATTTCTAAATAGTGTTGTAGTGATTGATAAGTTTTTCTTTGCTCATCAATTGATAAGGGTTTTATCGATTCTACATTTTGGCGGCGTATACCCTTTTGCCTAATGAGATCTGATGAACTTCTCAGTTTCTTGGTTATCGATAGTGCCATTGTAACGAGCCATTTTGGAAATTGTTTATCAATTTCACTAACTGGAATTTGTATGAGTGTACTTTCTTCAACACTTATTACATGGGCACTTCTTGGCTCCTTATCAAAGAAGCTAAGTTCTCCCAGGTACTCGCCTTCACCAAGATAAGCCAATGGTGTCACTTTTGTTCCATCCGTGACAAAGACTAGAAGTTTTCCCGAGTGAATAATGAAAAGGTCTGAGTTTCTCTCACCTGCAACACAGATCATTTCTCCAGCTTTAATTGTTTTAGTGAGAGGACCTGAAATTTGTTTCTTACTCATGAGTATTACTCCTACCTTCTTAGAAACCGCTTAAATTCGGAAATAAGGGTCTCAATTAGTCTTTCATAATAAATGTTTTGTGGTTGTCTCAGGTCTTGAAATAATACATTCTTCCCTAAGTAGTTGGTAACAGTTCTATTAAAATTGATAACCTTAAAGTCTTTTTTCTCGGCTTGCTCCATGAGTATCTTAAGAAACAATGGATTCGATCTTCTTAGACCACAGTCATAAACCATCGATTGGTAGTAGGCCCTTTTTGCAGAGGGGAAATCTCCTCTCTTCATAAAAAGATTTCCCATAGTATAGAGTGCTCTGGCATGGGTTTTATTCTCACTTAAAATAGTATTGACGATACTAAAGGCCTCTTTTGTTTTGCCTTTGATAATAAGTTGAGACGCTGTTTTTAAAATATTTTCAATTTCGAGATTACTTGCATTTTCACAGGTACGAGAAGGGGGAACTTTTAGGTTATACGCCTGTGGGATAAACCATAAATGGGCATCTTTAAGTTTAAGGTAAGAGAAAAACTCTTTGGCCTCCCAGCTGTAAATCTCATAAAATACTTCCATTGCTTTTAGTGAGTATTTTGGTGCTAGATCTGATGGAAGGGGAGTTAATAGTTCTTTTTCTGTACCATTAAAAAAGTTTAGGTTAACTCTCTTATGCGGCCAATAAAGAAGGCGTCCAATTAAGGGAAAACTAATTATACTTGTTAACAATGTATCATTTTTCGTGATTTTTATATTTTTTAAAATGGTGGGGATCTGATTGATTTGAAAACGGGCCTGATCCATTTCATCAAGGCCTCCATGATAAATAATGAGCAATGGCATTCTTTGGAGAGACTTTGCTTTTTTTAGAGTATGGGCAAGGGTCTCACCTTTTCGTGCCCAGTTAAAAACTTTTAAGGGCTTTTTAAGCTCAGAGCCGGTCTTTGTTCTAAAGTCTTCAAGGAAGTTATTGAGGTAAACACCTGCACTATCGCCAAGGATGAGAACGTCACATTGAGAAGCGTTGTTGATCTCCTCTTGATCCAATTCCCCCACTATATAGGGGTAGGGATAGACCTGATTTGGATTACTAAATACACGCCATATTCCGTAGCCAAAGCTGGCAATGAGAATAAGTAGAATGATTGTCTTTACCTTTTTCATGACCCTCTAACGTCTTATTAGTAACTTGCCCTGATTTAGTAGGATTAAATACATAATTTTCAGTGTTACCTTTATTGTATCGGACTTTTCTGCTAGTAAAAACCAAAACTTAGGAAAGAAGAAAAAGCATTTAAGGTAATTTAATGACACACTGGGTCCCCGAACTCCTTGCACCTGCTGGTTCGCTAGAAAAATTAAAGGTAGCTGTATCTTACGGAGCAAACGCTGTTTATCTTGGTGGCCAGAAGTTTGGGCTACGCTCAGCTGCGGATAATTTTACTCCTGGAGAGTTAAGAGAGGGAGTGCGCTTTGCTCATCTCCATGGTTCCCACGTTTATGTGGTCCTTAATAGTTTTCTTCATGACCAAGACTTTGAAGACCTTCCAGAGTTTTTGACTCTCTTAGAAGAATGCCGCGTTGATGCTGTCATCGTTAGTGATCGCGGTGTGATAGAGGCCATAAAGAAACACAGTAACCTCGTCATCCATTTATCAACTCAAGCAAGTTGTTTAAATGCTGCTGCTGCGAAAGCCTGGAAAGAGCTTGGGGTAAGCCGTATTGTTCTTGGCCGAGAGGTTACAATTGATGAGGCCCGAAAAATAAAAGAGTCAGTTGATATAGAGCTTGAAATGTTCGTTCATGGTTCTATGTGTATGGCCTATTCAGGTAATTGTGTAATTTCAAATTATACCCAAGGGCGCGATTCAAATAGGGGAGGGTGTGCCCATAGTTGTCGCTTCGAATATTCTTTAAGCAAAGAGAATGAAGAAAAGAAATATGCTCACTTTATGAGTTCTAAGGACTTGCAAGGGTTACGCCAGTTAGAGGAATTTATTAGTGCAGGAATAGACTCCTTAAAAGTTGAAGGGCGCATGAAATCGCATCACTATGCAGGAACAATATCTAAAGTTTATTCTGAGGCCTTAAATTATTATAAAAATAATGGAAGCTTTCTAAGTGATGACCTTTATCAATGGGAGCAGGAGCTCTCTAAGGTAGGTCATCGTTCTTATACAAATGCGAGTTTGGAAAAACCTGCTGATGATGAGTCTATATATGATGAACGTCAGCATAAGCAATCTGAAACAACGGTTGCAGCAATGATTTTGGAAGCAAAGGAAGGTCAATACATTCTTGCCGAAGTAAGAAGTCCTTTCTATGTCGGTGACACACTTGAATTTTTGCCTTTTAGCGGACCTATAGTGACGACTCAAATTGAGAGCATAATTGATGCTAGTGGAGAGTCTTTTGAAAAATCTCGTCCTGGTATGTTGTGGCGTTTACCACCTTTAATGGGGGCGAGACCTTATAATATTATACGTGTGTATCCTGGAGGGCCGAAGTGAAATTTAGTGTGGCCCTATACGATTTAGATATGGTGAACGATTACCTTCTCGCTTTAGACTCTATTAATGGTCAGCACGAGGTAATTATTGGTTTTAAAGAAATCAGTCGCTTCTTTTCCTTTAGTAAAGATGAATGCTTGAGTGTCGCTCGAAAATTAAAAGACAAAAAGGTTCATGTCTTTTTGCAATGGGATATCTTGATGACGGAAAATACTTTTCAAAGTGTTTTCCACGGACTTAAAGGGCAAGGCCTTCTAAGTAACCCTCTTTTTGATGGGATTCGCGTGCAAGATCCAGGAGCGCTTCAGTCGCTTAAGGAAATTAATTACCAAGGCGATATCCACTTTATCTGTGAACAGGGTAATCACAATCTTATCGGTCTTAAGTCTTGGTATAATGTTTGGCCCGAAAAAATAAAAAAAATCATTTTAAGCCCAGAACTACCAGCAGAAAAAGTTCTTGAGTACTCTGAAAGTCTTCCTTGTGAATGTGAAGTTCTAGGATGGGGACCGATCCTGCTATTTTATACCCCTCGGGCCCTAATCAGTCCTCTTTATGGTGACGAAGACGAGATACAGGTCCTAGGCACCTCAGAAGAAAGTCCCCATAAGGGTTTTCCTATTAGAGAAAACCTTCATGGTACTTTTATGCTTAACACTAAGGACCAGTTTATCTTCGATGACCTTTTACTTGAAAGAGAAAGAGATTTACTTAAAGATTCATTGGTGGCCACAACTAAGCTTAGTTGGCGTTTAGATTTTATCCAAGGAAAAGGTAAGCAAACTTTTTCCCAGATTTTTGATGTTCTTAAAAAAGAGGCAAAGACTGAAAGAATGGATGATTTAAAAGTTAAATATGGAAGGTCTGTTACGAAAGGTTTTTTCAGAGTTAATAAGACAGATGTTCTCTTTAAAAAACTCAAAAACTCTCGGCTCCAAGATCGAAATGAAGACTATCTTGGAGAGATTGTTGATGTGAAAAGGAAGAAACATCTTGGGCTATTAATTAAGTCTCCTCTTAATTCCTTGAAGCTCGGTGATCGTCTTCGTTTGATGAGCCCTGAAGGAAATGAGAAGGTCCTTAAAGTTGAATATATGTATGATGCTTTAAGAAATGAGGTTGAAGAGGCATCCAATGGAGACATCGTTTTTGTCTCCCCAATCGGAGGTATTTCGATTCGATCTATGGTTTACTTGGATAACTCTTTTTCATAAAGAAAGTAGCTGACCTTTTCTCCACCATTTTCAAATTGAAGCGAACTAATAAGTTTTACTCCTTTCGGAAGTTTCTTTAGCTTCTGAGCTTGTGGCAAAAGGACACCTATCCTTTGCCATGGACCCCAATTACTTAAGGTTTCCAGGAGGTCAAAATGATCAACTGGTTGTTTAATTCTTTTTCCATATGGTGGATTCATCATGCACCATGCAACTATTTGGGAATTACTAAAAATTTCCCGCGCTGATTTTTGGCCAAATTCTTTGGAGCATATATCACCTAAGTTTAGTGCATGGTGAGTTCCTTGAAGGCCGGCCTCCTTCAAGTTCGCCTCAGTATCATTGATTCGATCTTGTTCTATGTCACTTCCTACTAAGAAAAGTGGTAGGTCTAGGTTTAAAGCAGAGGGGCGATTATTTTTTTTAAGTGGAGTACTTTTATTCTCCCAAAGTGGAAAGAACTCAAAGGAAAAATTCCTAAAGAGGTTCGGTTCATAAAAAAGAGCAGCTTCTAAAAGAAGGGTGCCACTACCACAAAAAGGATCAACGAGTGTTAGTGAAGGAGTTCCATACTCTTTAAAGTGCTTTTCCCATTCAAGGGTTTCGATTGGAGGACAAGATAAGAGAGTATAGAGGTAGAGGCCTGCGGCCAAGTTTTCTCTTAGAGGGGCAAGTCCAACTTTACTTTTATATCCACGCTTACCTAATCTTTCTCCAGAGGTATCAACACTTAAAGTGCACCAGTCATTTTCAAAGCGACAAAAGAGATGCCAGTCTTTTGTTGTTTCTACTCTTTGACGGGCCTTTTTCTTAGGTTCTTGATTTTTGAGACATTTATCAAGCCCATCTTTTAACGCCTTCTCAATGCGACGGGAATCAAAGAGGCGAGACTCAGAACTAGAAATATGAAACTCGTAATCTTGGCCAGCAAAGTAGGGGGACCAATTAATCTTAGAGACTTTATTATAAAACTTGGGAAGATCCCTACATTTGAATTGAGAAACTCTGAGAAGTATTCTATTTGGAATTTTTAGCCAATAATTAAGTTGAAATCCCGCTGCCATGGGTAACTCAATGGTAATGCCTCCCTTCTCGATAATCCCTTCTGGGATTGCTATCGAAGGGAATAGTCCTGGAAACTTGAGAGCAAACTCTTGCTTGGCAAGTTTTTCAAAACCGGGCGTTACTTGGAGGAAAAATGTTTCTTTCATCGTTGATATATATTATAGGTGATTTTAACAATTGATGCTTGAGGATAATTATGAAGGCTAAACAAGGCCAGTTACATCTTATACCTACCCCAGTGGCCGAAAAAGGAAACCTTGGGGGTTTTCTAAAAGAAACCCTAGAACAGGCGTTTGAAAATGGTTCAGGTCTTTTAATTGAAGATGAGAAACCTGGAAGACGGCGTTGGCTTGCTTGGGGACTTCCTAGGACCGCTATTGATGACTTTATTCCTTATAACGAGCACTCCCGTGGAGAGCTTGATTCTAAAATCCTCAAAGAGTTAGCTCAAGGAAAAGACTTTTTCCTCATGAGTGATGGGGGAACGCCAGGTTTTTGTGATCCTGGAAGAAGTTTGATTTATAGCTGCCAAGAAAAGGGATTTAAGGTGAGGATGTTGTCTTGTGATAACTCGTTGCTGCCTGCAGTTGCTCTTAGTGGTTTTACGGAAGGTGCTTTTGAATTCTTAGGTTTTCCACCCAAGGGAAAAGAGGAAAGGG
Source organism: Bacteriovoracaceae bacterium (assembly GCA_017858255.1). GTDB lineage: Bacteria > Bdellovibrionota > Bacteriovoracia > Bacteriovoracales > Bacteriovoracaceae. The sequence goes on along the minus strand of JAFMBV010000010.1, from coordinate 52,858 downwards.
AATCCTTTTTTAAGGCGGTCTATAGTAAAGCTCATTGTCAGGTCTTTATGGACACTCCCTACCGTCTTCAGAGAGTTTTAGAGGAATTAGATCATGCCTGTCCTGAAACTGGGCGCAGCAGGCTCCACTTTCTTCTCATGGACATTAACCGCGAGGAGGAGCAATCATTTTGGGGTACTCTAAAGAATTTGTTGAAATTAAAGGACTTAGGGAAAAGAGAATTCGTGCTAGTTGTCGCCCCTAAGTGATATCGATAGTTTATAAAATCTCCAGGCCTGACAAATACTCTTTTCAAAGGGTTGTCTTATAGTTTAACCATGACCTAAGTAATGTTGAGTGTTAAAAAACAAGAAAGGAAGCAGTATGTCAGATCACCGTACTACTCATTCACAGTCAGACGCCAGCGCTCAGCGAAAGTCGCACCATCTGGAGTTTGCCAATATGGCACAGACTTCAGGAAGTACAATCAATGACTACTTTGATTATGAGCCTATGCTCTCTGGTTTCCCTGAAGAAAACTTTTCTTTTACCCCCATAAAAGTAGGTCCAAAAAACCTCAAAGCACCAATATGGATTAGTTCAATGACTGGCGGTACATCTGCGGCCGGTCCCATTAATAAAAATTTAGCAAAAGTTGCGGGTGAGTTTGGATTGGGCCTAGGACTCGGCTCTTGCAGACCTCTTCTGCATAGTGATGAGTTCTTTGATGACTTTTATTTACGTCCCATCATTGGTGATGGCGTGCTTTTCGCAAACTTTGGAGTCGCCCAACTTGAACAAGAGTTACAAAAAGATAGTGCCCAAAAATTGCTTGAAGTTTGTAAGCGCCTGGAGGTTGATGGTCTTTTTATTCATATCAACCCACTTCAAGAATGGTATCAAAATGAGGGTGATCGTTGGTTTCGCTCTCCTGTAGAGATAATGAAAGAGTTCGCTGAACTAATAGCTTCGAAGGCACCGAGTTTAATTCTTGGCATTAAAGAAGTTGGACAGGGAATGGGACCAGCAAGCTTAAAGGCCATCCTGGAGTTGCCTATTTCAGTGATTGAATTCGCCGCTTATGGTGGAACCAATTTCAGCCTTCTGGAAAGTGTTAGAGATGAAGATACTAATAAATCTAATGAGTTAATTAAGCCAAAAGAACTGTGTTACGTTGGCCATACGGCCTTGGAAATGGTAAGACTCGTCAATCATTTTTTAAATGACAAGAGCGTCAAAACTGGTGACAGACTTTTTATCGTCTCTGGTGGTGTCCGTTCCTTTTTACAGGGCTTTTTCCTCACTGAAAGTCTAAGAGCTCCGGCATGTTACGGCATGGCAAAGCCATTCTTAGAGGCTTCCCAAGGAAGTTATAGTGATCTTGCCCAATTTGTTCAAAGGGAGCTGGATAGTTTAAAGATGGCTCAGACATTTCTTAGGCTTAAGCCCCTGAAGGGAGAATAGGTTTATGGACTGGAAAAAGGAGCAAAAGCAAATGCCGCTCATTTCTGAATCTAATGGAGAAGGGGGAACTGTAAGTTCTTCATCGCAAAAACCAGTTTCAGGTTTTTCCAAGCTATCAAAAGAAGAGAAAATAGAACTAATCATTTCAAAGTTTTTTACGGGCTCGGATAAAGAGAAAGAGCTCATTAAAAGCTTCTGGCACAAAAATACTGAGCTCCAGCGCACACTTGATGAATTTTCTGAAAATACCCTGACAAATTTTGTACTGCCTTTTGGTGTAGCGCCAAACGTTTTAATTAATAATCAGCTCTTTTGTGTTCCTATGGTTATTGAGGAATCGAGTGTTGTGGCGGCGGCTTCTAAGGCCGCTAAATTCTGGTTGGACCGTGGTGGATTTCACACTGAAGTTGTGAGCACTAAGAAAGTAGGACAAGTTCACTTAATGGCCGGTGGTCTTGAAGAAGAACTTAAAAACCTTTTTAACAAAGAAAAAGATACATTGATCTCTGCTGTGAAGCCCTTAATGATCAATATGGAAAAAAGAGGCGGCGGTATGACGTCTCTTGAACTTAAAGACCTAACAGATATTGAACCTGGTTACTTCCAAATGTGGGTAACCTTTGAAACTTGTGACGCCATGGGGGCCAATTTTATCAACTCAGTTCTTGAGGGACTGGGCAAAGAATTGGAAGCTCTTGTGCAATCAGAGTTAGGCAAAGAGGCCAGTAATAAATTTGAAGTCGTTATGGCGATCCTTTCAAACTATACACCTGATTGCTTAGTGAAGGCATGGGTTGAGTGTCCGATTGAAGACTTAGCTGATAAATCCTTAGGGATGGATGCCGAGCACTTTGCAAAAAAAATATTTCAAGGTGTGCGTATCGCTGAAATTGATACCAACAGAGCAACGACTCACAATAAAGGTATTATGAATGGCATTGACTCGGTCATTATGGCGACGGGGAATGACTATCGTGCTGTCGAAGCTTGCGCTCATACATACGCGGCAAGATCAGGTCGCTATAAAAGCTTAACAAGTTGCTCTTTAGAAAATGGAATCTTTCGTTTTGAATTGTCCATTCCTCTATCGATCGGCACCGTTGGTGGGCTGACGGCCCTTCATCCATTGGCAAACTTGTCTTTGGACCTACTTGGTCGCCCAAGTGCACCTGAATTAATGGAGATTGTTGCGACCATTGGTTTAGCTCAAAATTTTGCAGCACTAAGATCTCTGGTGACCTCAGGTATTCAAAAAGGTCACATGAAGATGCATCTCATGAATATTCTTAATCATTTGGAAACAAATGAAGAAGAGCGCGATAAGGCGAAAGATCACTTTGAGGACAAAGCGATAACGTTTAGGGCCGTAAGTGACTTCGTCGGACAATTAAGAAATTATCAATAGTTTTTGCGAGAAAGAGGCAAAGTGATTGAGGATACTAAAATAAAAGAAAATGTAACTGTTGGCGGTTTAACTATTGAAAACCAAGAAAGCTACCACAACATTATGAATAAAGACCAAAGTAAACCAAGTCCATCAGAGAAGTTTGACCAGTATTACTATGGTCATGGAAAGCTCCTTTTAACAGGAGAGTACTTCGTTCTCGACGGTGCTACTGGTCTGGCCCTACCAACGACTGTCGGACAGTCTATGGGGGTTCGTTACTCTCAAAGTTTTAATCCTAAACTTACTTGGAAGTCCTTTGATGTTAATGGGAATCTTTGGCTCGAAGCAAGTTTTGATTTTTGGCACTTCGATATTTTGGATGAAAACCCTAGCGAGGAAGTAAAGTTTCTTCGTGAAATTCTAAGACATGCTCGCTTGCAAAATAAACATTTTCTTAGAGAGGGTCAGGACGTTTATGTAGAAACGCGTTTGGGATTTCCCCTTACCTGGGGCCTCGGTTCTAGTTCAACGTTGATTTATAATATTGCCCAATGGGCCTATGTTTCACCCTTTGAGCTTCTCTTTAAAACTCATGGCGGCAGCGGTTATGATATCGCCTGTGCTCAAAGTGATGGTCCCATTCTATACGAGTTGGACCCAAGTGGGCCGAAGTGGGGACCTATCTCATTTTATCCTCCTTTTCACGAAGAGCTATTCTTCGTTTATTTAGGCTCTAAAAAAGATTCGCGTGAGGCGATTGATTACTACAAGAAAAAGAGACCTTTTCCTACTGATGTTGTTAGGGAAGTTTCGGCCATCACCAGAGAAATGCTAGAAGTTGATAATATTGAAGATTTTAATCATCTGCTGAGCTCTCACGAGCAGCTTCTATCAGCTCAGTTAGGCCTTCCTTCAATTCAGCAAGAGCGTTTTTCTGATTTTCAAGGCCATATTAAATCATTAGGTGCTTGGGGTGGAGACTTTGTAATGGTGACCTCTCCGTCAGGAGAAGAAGGGATTAAATCTTATTTTCAAAATAAGGGTCTTAACGTTGTGATACCTTTCAAAGAACTAATCTTAAAAACACCTTCTGTACTTCCTAATCAAGAACAAGAAAAGAGCATTCACTAAGGATATCCAAGCATCATGACTCACAAAAAGCTTGATGGCCTTAAATTTACATGGTGGGCACCCTCAAATATTGCTCTCGTTAAGTATTGGGGTAAAAAAGAGGGCCATCAATTACCGGCGAACCCTTCTGTAAGTCTTACTCTTAATGAATCAAAGACGAGAGTAGAATTAAATGTATTAAAGACTGAAGAGTGTTCTCAAAACACTCCTTGGATAGACCTTTATTTTTCTGGCAAAAAAATGCCTAGTTTTATTCCGAAAATAGAGAAATTCTTCAAGCATGCTAGTGAAGAGTTACCTTTTTTGAACGATTACAAATTTCTTCTTAAAACAGAGAACACCTTTCCTCATAGTGCAGGTATTGCTAGCTCAGCGTCTTCTATGGCGGCCTTGGCGCTCAATTTAGTTGAATTGGAACAAACCGTAAAAGGGCATAACTTTTCTGAGACTGAGTTTTGGCAGCGTGCGAGTTTTCTTGCACGGATGGGAAGTGGTAGCGCCTGTCGATCAGTATTTCCTCATGCCGCGAGTTGGGGTGAAACCGATAATTTCGGTAGCGATCTCTTTGCTGAGCGAGTGGAATGTCATCCTATCTTTAAATCAATGTATGACTCAATTGTGGTTGTTAATGCTTCAGAGAAAAAGGTGAGCTCACGCGCGGGTCATGGTCTAATGAATGACCATTTCTATGGTAAGGCACGCTATCATCATGCATTAACCAATTGGCACCATAGCATTGAGTGGCTCAAAGATGGCTCTTGGGACAACCTTGGAAACCTTGTTGAAGAAGAGGCCTTGAGTCTACACGCCATGATGATGACGTCTCGACCGGGCTATATTCTAATGGAACCTCAGACAATAACGGCAATTCATCTCGTAAGAGAATATCGTTATAGAACAGGAGTACCGCTATACTTTACTTTAGATGCTGGACCTAATTTACACCTATTATATCCTGAAGAATATAGAGCTGATGTTTCAAAGTTCTTAGTTGATTTGAAAGATCAGCTTGGTGCAAATGTATCAATTATTGATGATAAGGTTGGCACCGGCCCTTATCGCATTAAAGAAAAGGAGCAGCTGTGAGTCGCTCCTTCGCTTCAAAAGTTCTTCTTTTTGGAGAATATTCAGTTATACAAAACTCTGATGCCTTGGCGACTCCTTACCACCTATTTGAGGGGAAACTTGCTTTTGAAAAACAAAATAAAGGTCAAAGAGATGCAGAGTTAAGTGCTCTCGCTCGTTACCTTAAAAAATGTGAAGAAGCAGGAGACTTGGAGTTTGATTTTGATGTGAGTTCATTTTCCTTTGACGTAGGTCAAGGTCTCTTCTTTGATAGTACGATCCCGCAGGGTTATGGGGTAGGTAGTAGTGGTGCTCTTATTGCTGCTATTTATGACCGATACGGACAAAATTTCTACGAAGGTAACCAAAACATATCTTCTCTAAAGAATCAGTTTGCTATTATGGAGTCTCATTTTCATGGTTCTAGTAGTGGTTTTGACCCTTTGGTGAGCTACTTGAATAGACCAATTCTAAAAAAACAAGTTGAAGGTCTTGTATCGGTTCAATTTAAAGAAGACCCATCTGCTAAAGGTGCCTTATTTCTTCTTAATACCGGTCGAAGTAGAAAAACAGAACCTTTAGTAAACTTGTTTTTAGAAAAATGTAAAAGTGAAGAGTATTCGTTTCTATGTGAACAAGAGCTTACTCCTATTACAAATAATTGCATCGATTCCTTTTTAAATCATGATAATATTGCTCTTTGGGAGCACTTCTCTTTGCTATCTCGTTTTCAATTTGAGCATTTTAAGCCGATGATTCCCAAGCTTTATATTGATCTGTGGGAGCAAGGTCTTGAGAGTAAAGAATACTTTCTTAAGCTATGCGGAGCTGGTGGAGGTGGTTTTCTTATGGGGATGACTCGAGACTTTAAAGGCCTTACCAAAGATCTTGATTCTCTTGAGATAAGGCCAATCTTTAAAATATAAAAGTTTAAGAAAGGATAGGCTCAGGTCTAACGGCTTTCTTTAGTTCTCGTGCTAAGTCTCTTGCAGAAGCAAAACACTCTTTTTCGTCTGAGACGTCTTTCTTCCAGTCCTCTGTTTTCATGGCCGCAAAGGCAAAGACGGTTTCATACTCAAGTCCACGCGTTAACTCGCTCATCATCCCCTCAAGGAAACTTCTCTTGGCCTGTATTCTAGGAACTGGTGCTTGGGCCGCAATTTCTTTTAAAATAGGAGAGAGGGCATCTTCGCTGGTTGAATATGATTTTCCGATGAGTCCCTTATTGAGCATTTCTTCTGAGCCAACACGAGCACTTGTTAGAGTCCAAAAGCGGGCAGAACTAGCTCCTACCCATTGGCTTAGAAGGCTAATGCCACCACAGCAAGGAACCCATCCTGTTTTTAATGTATTAAAATTTACCGTTGCCGTAGAGCGGGCAATGCGAATATCTGCGCCTAAGGCGAGCTCAATCCCCATGCCACCAGCACCATCTTTTAAATCACAGATGATCGTTTGCGGGAGGCTTAGCATTCCCATGACTATTTTTTGAAACCTAACAATATACTTTTGAAACTTCTCTTCACTCATAATTTTGAGTTCATTTTGATCAAAGCCTTGGCAAAAGACCTCTCCAACACCTGTTAACACAACAGCATTTACCTCTAGGTGACTTGTTAACCAACCAAATAGACTTTCGAGTTCAAAAAGCATTTCAATGTTGATGGTATTTTTTTCTTCTGGTCTGTTAAGGGCCACATTAATGGAGCGAGTGTCTTTGTTGAGAGTTACTTCTAGTGTGTTGTAGTTGAAATTCATTTTACCTTCCTTGGTCTTGTCATGCAGTCTTCTCTAAACTTGGTCCTATCAATCCATAGGTTTTAAGCTCTTCGCCGCTTACAAAAGCATTCCTTTGCTTTCGCTTTAATGATTGTTTCAAGTGGAAATCTTTCTGTCAAAAAGTGAGTCTTTAGTTGATGAAGTTAGTTGGTAAAATAGGAAAGAATGGGGGGAGTAGGGGCAAGCTGTAGGGGCAAAAAGTACCGAATGGGTGACTATAAGCTTAATTCAAGGTAACGAGGTAGCGTTTCTCACCTTCGCTAAAATCAACAACGGTACCTGGAATGAGACCACTTTTTAGATGTTTCTTTACTAAGTCATCAAGATTAATTCCAACTCTCTTCATTTCGGCTTGAGTTTCATTTGAAATAAAATCTGATACATCTGTAATCGCTCTCGCCGGTAGTTGAACTGCTACTTTTTCATTCCCATTCTCAAAGACCTTTACATGGAGGTGCTTGGCCATATCATTAAAAGAAACATTTTTTAGATTCATTTTTGGGAGTTCAACATTAGGGATAAGCTCTAGCATTTCTGCTCTTAGCTCTAACCAAAGTCCTTTATAAAAAACAGAGACATTCAGCGCTTCTATCATTGAAAATAAACCAATCCAACAACGAATACTAAGAAACAAGTCTGGACTTCCTGCTGTTCTGAACCACCAACGATCTTCGCCTAATATCTCATCAATATCTTTTTTTAAGTGCCAAGTTTTGAGATCCATTTTATGAGGGTATAAAAATGGATAGAAGAGTTTGGTCAAGAGAAGGGGGAGCCTCTCAGCGATAGGCCCAAGTTTTTTAAGGTCAAAGTTCCACGCCGCAAAGATGGGACCTAAAGCTAAATTCTCTCCAGTCATAAGATCATCGATAGCAAAAAAAATTGCCCTTCTTTCAATGGTTGTTGGATGAAGACATTGTCCTAAATCGATCCAACCAACTTTTACACCTTCTTGGGTTCTGTTAAAAAAGAAATTGCCCGGATGAAAGTCTCCCTGGCAGTGACCACGACAAAAATATTGATAAAGAACCTGTCTAACCAATTCGCGTGCGAGTAACTCTTTTTCTTTCAATGAATATTTTTCTAGGACAAATGACCATGAATCCCCAGTTAGTTTTTCCATAACAATAAAGTCATCTCCTTGGATCGTGGGATGAAGTTTAGGTACATGGGCCAAGGCAAAGCGCTCTTCAATATTTTTCATCTTATTGAGGTTTTGGCGCTCTTGTTCATAATCCAGTTCATTGGCAAAGCTATTGGTCATGGTTTTTTGGTAGGCATCAGTAGAGAATGATCTCTTCTCTGATTGAAACCCTTCTGCTTTTTGAAGGAGTCCAAAAATACTTAGTTGATCTTCGATGACGTCTTTTATTCCAGGTAGCTTTGCTTTAAGCATCCACACTTCGCCAGTTGGTGTATTTACTTCGTGAACCTGAGATAGGGAGGCGGCAAGACCGGGGTGATGAATTACGGGAAAGATATCTTCAAGGTCTAAATGATGATAATTAAAAAGTTGCTTTAGGTAGGGAGTGATTTCCGATTGATCTATAGATGGAATTTCTTCACTTTTTGGAAGATCCTCTAGTCCTTCCCAGGACTCGGGGTGAAGGCTAAGCATTTGGCCGACTTTAAGCCAAAGACCTTTGTTCTCTCCCATTTGCCGTACAAGAAAAGAGTTCACACGCTTTCTCTGTGCTGAATCCTTTTTGAGGGCACGGGAAAGCATGAGAGGAGCAATAATTTTTAGTTGTTTAAAAATGGCCATGTAGGGACTCTCTCTCTATATGACCCATTATGAACGGTATCTTAGACGTCATTAACGTCTTCGATAAATCTTTCGGCTCGAATGGCCGCCATACAGCCTGAACCCGCAGCACTAATTGCCTGACGATAATAATGATCTTGAACATCACCACAGGCAAAAACACCGGGAATATTAGTATCAGGATGAGGTGCATTTGTAGGGACGATATAGCCCTGGTTATCCAAGTTAATTTGTCCACCAAGGAAGTCCGTGTTTGGCTTATGACCAATGGCGAGGAAAAAGCCATCAGTTGGTCTATCGCTTACTTCACCAGTCTGATTATTTTTTACGCGAACACCTGTTACGCCAGTGTCGTCAAAGAGAATTTCTTCGACCTGAGTGTTCCAAAGGAATTCAATCTTTTCATTTTTAAAAGCACGCTCTTGCATGGCCTTTGAGGCCCTAAGCGTTTCTCTTCTATGAAGAACATAAACTTTAGATGCAAACTTTGTTAGAAAGGTTGCCTCTTCCATTGCCGTATCTCCACCGCCTACAACGTGGATGACTTTATCACGGTAGAAGAAACCGTCACAGGTTGCACACGCACTAACACCTTTTCCGATAAGTTCCATTTCGTTAGGAAGGCCTAGGTACTTTGCCGAAGCTCCAGTTGAAATGATTAGGGTTTCTGCAAGATACTCATTGCCATTTTCACATGTAACTTTAAAAGGACGCTTTGAAAGGTCCACATCTTTAACAAATGTGTTTAAGTATTCAGTGCCAAAGCGAGCGGCTTGGGCCTTCATCTTACTCATGAGTTCAGGTCCCATGACACCTTCAGGGAAGCCTGGAAAGTTTTCAACATCTGTTGTCGTTGTTAGCTGACCACCTGGCTCAAGTCCTTCAATAACTAGTGGATTTAGACTGGCCCGAGAAGCATAAAGGGCAGCTGTATAACCGGCAGGTCCAGAACCAACAATAATAACATTTCTTTTTTCCACAGTTTCTTCCTTTCTTAGTTTTTAAAGACGATGGGTTTTTTAAATAGGCAATTAGGAACACTATGGCCGAAAGGCCACAGCACTAAGTTTTATTCCCCGTCGATGATACCGAGCTCTATTTTAATATGCTCTGGCCTGTCATCTTTATCAGGATTCATTTCGTAATAAGCACTGATAGAGATGAGGTCATCTGGATTTTCGGCCTTGGCCGTCGTTTTGTACTCTTCGTCAGTCATCGTGCAGTTGTAACGGAAAATTTGTATATTCTTTCTTCTGGCCACAAAGTCCTCTTTTCTTATGATTTTCACCATTTATAGGTGATTTATCAGGATAATTCAATGGGCTATTTGACTTTGTTGCGGAGCGTTTGGCTCAGGTGAGGAATATTTTCCCGTAAAACCTAGTGCTCCAGACCAAAGCTGTTGTGTGTTAACATATTCAATGTGTTGATTTTTTTAGACTTTGCTTAGGCAAACCCGCACGGACCATGGAGGGGCTAGGTGGGAAGAATAAAGATTCTTACTACTATTTATTTATTATTTTTGAGCCTTTCTTCTTGGAGTCAGTCCATGGAAGGGGTCGAAGTATTAGAAGTAAGCTCCTCAAAAAAGTCCATTCTGCTCAACCTTGGCCATGCCGAGGGGCTTCGAAATGGTGATCGTGGCAAGCTTTATATCAAAAATTTAGATGATGGTATTGATTATCCCAAGTTCATCTATGTAGGTGAGGGCGAGGCGATAAAAGTTAAGAACACGATTAGCTATTGGTTCCTAAGGAAAATTAAAAACTTCCAAAATATTAAAAAGAAAAAGAAATTGGTCATGGTGAGGCAGGCGAAGGATCCTAGGCGACCTTTTGTCACAAAGAGAACTTTAAGAGTTCAGGGTCGGGCCGAGGATCAGAAATACTATCAAGTATCAGAAGATAAAGGTGTACCTGTGGATCTAATCTTTGAAGAAGATGATTTTTTCAAAGGTGGTAAAGACAAGTCCACCAAGACCTTAAAAAATCAAAATATCGAGGTGACTCGAAACACACCCTATATTGATATGGGTGAAGAATATGACGATGAATTTGATCAAATTGCCGAAGGGCGAATGGTGCCTTTTGATGGTGGCGATGATGCATTGATCGAGTCTATTGAGAAAAAGGCGATGGATAATACTTTTGATTCAACAGCAGAAAACTCAGTAGGTAAGTTTAATGATTTAAAATATGGATTAAAAACTCTTTATAAATCTCAGATGAGAGACCCTGGTACAAATACAAAAATTTCCATGGATACCTTAAACTCACGTGAAAAGGCGATGATTGAAGATGAAAAGCGTAGGAAAATCTCGCCTTCTACGGTTGCTCGTATCCGTAGAGAGGGACCTCGTTGGTCTCAAGATATGTCCGACAAGCAGCTTAGGGCCTACCTTATAGATTCTGGAATCGCTGAAGAATACGAAAGACAAAAACGGGCGCTCAGTGAAAAGGCCGGTCATGAGTTTACTTTAAAATACATCTCTAACTTAACGACGAATACAACGGCGGAAGACGCTAACTACCAAGGGACCGATTATGCGTTGGCCTTCTCATATGAATGGCATTTGGTCGGAACCTCTCGCTTTTTTAAAAACTTTACGGTTGAGTTTGAGTTAGAAAGAGGGATTTCTCATTATGATATTGGTGGGGGAGTTAACGGTCGTATCTCAGAAGGCTCACTTAAGGGTTACTTAAATTGGTACTTCTTACGAGTGCCTTACTCTCTTCATAGTTATATGCCTTATGTTGGTATCGGTCTTAAAAGAGGAAATGGCAGTTTGGAGAGTGCAGAGTTTGATACTGTTTACACCGTTCAGCAAACAGCTTTTCCCTCAATGCACTTTGGGATGAAGTATCGCTTTAAAGCAGGCGATGAAAAGGATGCTAATTTAAAAATTGGTTATGGAGTTAATTTTCAATTGAAATACGAAGCTATGAGATACAACGTAACAGATACAATTATCGACAATATTGAGCCTGTCATTAGCAGTAATCAGACACGCTTTAGTGTTGGATTTAATGTTTATTTTTAAAAGGGAAGAAAAATGAAATTAGTTTTTTCATTACTAATTCTTACGATTTACGGACTTAGCTCTACATTGGCATTAGAGTTAGATGAAAAGCTGACAACTCGCTTTTTAAAAATATCTCGTACAAAGAAAACAGTTCTCTTAAACCGTGGGCTTGAGGACGGAATTGTGGTGGGGGATCATGCTAAGTTTTTTCTTACTACAGGTGTAATTGCTAGAGGGACTGTTGTTAAAGCTTCTCCCACGAGAAGTATTTGGAGTATTTATCGTATAATAAATGACAATAGAATGATTCCCGACAGTGTTGTGAATATTAAGATTACCAAGCCTTTAAACATGACTACAGATCCAAGTCGAAGTTTATACGATAATTCAAATGCAACGATGACGGCCGGTACAGAAGTTATGACTTTTCGAGGAGATTCTCGAGGCCGACCAGCAAGAGTACGTGGAGTAGGGCTTAACGATGATGACAAGCGAGAACTAGACTCTCTCGGTACTGTTGATATGGCAGGTTTTCCCGTCGTAGAAGGACCAGGCTTAACTCCCGATAAAACGTTAGAGGCCTATGGTCTGATTCACTTTAATTCACTTTCTTCTAGTGTGGACGAAGGGGATGCAGGCTCTTTTATAGGTGAAGATGCTAATATTGACTTTAGTCTTGGGCTTGAAAAGTACTTTAATAACCCCAATAGTTTTCTCTCTAAAGTTAGCTTTTTTGCTCTTTTTCATAACTCTTCTAATTCAATTACCTCTGCTCAAGGTCAACAGACAAGAACGTCTGTAACTGAATATGGAGTAGGCGCTCATTTTCATTATATAGCACCAGCTCTTTCTTATAATCGTTTGATTGGCTTTGCGGGGGTGTCATTAGGTGTAGGCTCTGTAACGGATACAGTTGATGTATTAAGTAATAATAGTACGCAGGTATCGAAAACTCTTGATGGTAGTTCCAGCTTTCTGTCTTTAGCAACTGGGATAAAGTATTATACCCGACAAGGCTTTGGAGCGCGGGCGATGATTGATTTCTATCGTAGATCTGAGAGTTATCAGTTTGATGATACGGATAGTTTCACCAAGATAGTGTCTGGTCCTAGATTACTTTTAGGTATTAGCTATCGCTTTTAATTAAAAATAAGAATTAAGAACAATTCCATAATCGAAGTTATTTAGCTTAACTTCATAGGTATCATTTTCTCTTAACCTAAAAGACACTGATTCATTCCAAAACTTTTGATTAAACCTTACCTCTGGGCCTAGAGTTAAATGGCGATTTATTTGCCAACCCACAGAGAAATAGTATCCATAATAAGTGATAAATCTTTGGGAGTAATTGGTTGGTATAATGATGTTTATCTGGTTAATCATGGTAAAGTCAGGAGAGAGGATATTGATAAATCCAGACCTTATGTGGATGTCTTCTTGTTCGTTAAAAGTATTGTGCTGATAATTGAGCCTAAACTTAAAGGCCATATCTGTTTTAAATGGTAAGCGAGCCTTGTATTGTACAAAAGGAATCAGGCTCGTTTCACCACGATCTTCAGTGTCTATCCATTTATAGTTTGCTGGGCCTAACCATTTCCAATCCTCATTATGTCTTAGCCCATATTCTCTTTTTAAGAAGAAACCTATTTTCCAATTTGAAGCAAGTTTGTAGCGAAGGCCAAGTTGTAGACTCTTCTCTTTGCTCTGGACTTCATTGTCTTGAAGACGAGCTTGAATGCTTGTGGTCCACCTTTTGGAATGTTTAATGAAGGCATTTAGGCTAAGTGATGTATTCGTTGCCTCTTCATTAACAGGCTTTACTACAGCAAAGATGTTAGTAGACAAAGTTAAGGCCAGGACAATAAAAAAGGATTTAGTCATAATCTCTCTCAATTGGGTCCTGATAACTTTCTTCAATAGAGGCCTTATTTTCAAGTTCTTTTGCCTTTGGGTCAAGGCTCCAATTGAGATCTTTTGTCCATGGTAATGGTCTTGGTTTACTTGAGACTAGGCCTTTAGGGACAACAACTCCTTCCCCGGCCTTAACAAGTGTCACCTTTTTTTGCTTTGCACCTTTTATAATAACTTTACCACTTCGCACGCACATATAAACATCATCAATAGATTCCTTACCAAACGAGACAAAGAATTCTGTCCCGCGTACTCCCATCGATACATTCTTTGCACGAACTTGGAGCTTCTCTTCTTTCTTAGGATCTTTTTTAAAAAAGGAGCTTCCTTTTAAAAGTCTAAATATTCGAACCTTTTTCTTTTTTAAAACTTGTTCTAACTTTAGAGATGAGTTTTCATTCACCTTTAGAGTACTACCTGAGGCAAAACGCACTAAGGCCAAAGATTTTGGTCCAGTCGTCAGGGTTTGGGACAGCTTAAAGTAGTCACCACTTTTTGCGACTTTTCCTGAGATATTAACCGATCCAATGACCTTTAATATCTGTCCTTGAGAAAAGGCCGGACTCGCTAATAAAAGGGGTAAAATGAAAAATGTGATTAGGAGCTTCATGACCAAGGCCACGTTATATTTAAAGTTTTTAATTGATTTTTCATATCTAAATACTCCTGTTCACTGTTTAGGCCCATTCTTCGATAGATGAGGTCTTCTTCAGTTTTGGGGAACTCGTCTTCTATGATGCTTTGAATGAGTTCTTTTGTGAGTTTGATTTCATGCCAAGGTATTACATGACTCACTCTTCTAAGAGGTTGTAGTGATAAGTCATCTCGGTAGGGTAACTTCATTTTATGGACTAGGGGTTTTACTACATCTTTCGCCATAATCCTAAACGTTGTGTATTTGCCACCTAAGAGAATAAAAATATTGGATTCTGGTTGATAAACTTTGTGGTCTCTTGCGACTTTTCCAAGCGTGGCATTAGGGTCCTCTTTTACTAATGGTCTGACTCCTGCAAATTTACCCAAAATATATTCTTCTGAAATATCAGCATTAGGGAAGAAGTCTTTTAAGTTGTTAAGAAGATAGGTGACTTCCTCATCAGAGGGCATTTGATCAAAATTAGGTTCGCCAGGAACTTCTGTCGTACCCACAAGGGTCTTTTCATTTTGAGGAATGACAAATATGACACGGCCATCTTTTGGTGTTAGAACCATCGGCCCTTTGGCCTTAAGCATGTCATTTTGAAACCATAGATGAGAGCCTCGACTTAGCATAAGTTTTGGAATCCATGGAAAAAGATCAAGACCTTTTAAAAGGACATCAGTGAAGGGGCCAGTTGTAAAAACCAGATGGTCACAGGTAATTTCTCTTTCAAGCCCTGAGAGTTCATCTTTAATAAATACACGATAAATATCACCCTCTTTTACACAATTGGTAAAGGAAGTGTGATTACAAGCATATGAGTTTTTGCTTACGAGTCCATCATAAATACATTCAAGGGTAAGCTTTGCGTCTTCAACAACAGCGTCAGAGTAAACACCTGCCCCTGTTAGACCTTCTTTTTTTAAAGTAGGAAATCTTTCTAGTGTTTCTTTAACGGAAGCAACTTCGTGAGGGAGATTTTGAAAGCTTGAAAGAGCATCGTATAAGAAGAGGCCAATTCGAACCATCCATAGGGGACGCAAACTACTTTTATAAACAGGTAGATAAAACTTTTCTGGATAGGCAAGATGAGGCGTCAGCTTTAGCCAAAGATTTTTCTCATGAAGGGCTTCCCAGACGAGAGCAAAATCCATGTTTTCTAAATAACGAATACCCCCATGGAGCATTTTTGAACTTGATTGACTGGTTTGTGACGTAAAGTCTTTCTTATCAATAAGAGCGCAAGGAATATTATGGAGTGATAAGTCTCTAAAGACTCCAGCTCCTGCAATGCCACCGCCAACAATAAGAACAGGAAGATGGGAAGGTAAGTTTTTTAATTGTGATTTTTCAGAATTTTTTTTCATGAATTATTGATGATCCACTACCCAAACGGCATTACCTGAACATGTTATTTTATATTGAACAGAAGAACTGTTTCCTGTACGAAACATCAGAGGAGTAATATTGAAATTAACGCCTACCACTGCATTCGCTTCCATCTTAAAAGCTTCATTTCTAAGCTCTATCACTAACTCTCTGTAGACTTCATTGAGCCCTAAATCAAACTGATCAACTGGTGATCCTTTCTCTTCCTTTGGAAATTGATCCAGAATTCCCCCTAGGAGAATCTCATCTTCTTCAACTGGAGGACTACTTTTTGTAATGTCGTGAAGTCTTTTTAACTCATCTTCCTCGACTAAGGAGTGGCTTGTAATAACTTCTATGTAGCGATGAATATTGTATCCATCAACAGTAGGGGTCGTGGTAATTTTAATGTCTTCAATATCGATCTCTGCACTAATGGTATTAAGATGCTCTGATTTATTCTGCTTTAAATTAAATTTGCTGACGAGGCCCTTTCCTTCTGAAGAATAAGATTTAGAGGGGTGTAACTGGTCACTTAAACCAATTCTCATTTCAACATCAAAGCGTCTTAGTTTGTGGGCAAGGTAAATGGCAGAATATTCACTTATCTGAGAGATTAAAAGACTACCTTGCTCTAGGCCTTGATCAATTGTTTCTTCATTATCATCACTTACGAGGCCGTGCTCACGCAAAACGATTTTTATATCCTCTGCATCTTCCTCATATTTAATTTGGCGTAAAATAAGGCTAAAGGGTGGATTGCCACCCGTTGTGACAACACCATAGGTAATTGCATTACCAAAATCTCTTAGGTCTTGAAAGTTTTCTCGTGGAACATGCGCTGTTGAATTATTTTCTGGTGTTCCAATAGAGATAGGGGGACGTTCTTCTAATTCTTGAGGATCAGGTAAAGTGAAGTTACTAGCTTGTTCTTCGATAGATTCGATTTCACTGTCATCATCGGCAATTGCGCTAAACTGGTCTTCCTCATCTTCAATATTATTGTCTTCGCCTTCGTGTTGGTCTTGGCCACTTTCTTCTTCGCTTGAAGTTAAGATGCTGTCTTCGTCTTCTAGATCATCCTCATCCCAATTTGTTTCTTTCTCAATCGTTGAGTCTAGCGAGAGGTCTTCTGACTCATCTTCAGTAAGGCCTTCTGTACCTTCTTCTTCGTTATTGAGAAATTCATTGGTATCACCGAAGGTTTCTCCTTCAGAACCAAAGTTTAAGTCTTCTTCATCTTCTGCTAATTCACCTTCTGAAGAAAAATCTGCACTAGTATAATCAGTGCTATCCTCGTCATTACTGTCTTCGACACTGCTATCTAAGACACCTGAAAGGTTAAGGTTGGGATTGGTCTCGTCTTCACTTGAAAAGTTATTTAAATCTTCGGTATCTTCTTGGTAGGACTGTTCGGTATCACTCGCTAAATCTTCTAGGACTAAGAGATCTTCGTTTTCCTCTGCAGGAAGTGGAGGTAGGGCATCGTCGATATCATCTTTAGCGGCCTTTAACTTGGCCTCTACATCTGGGTCTTCTTCATGAAGAAATTCAGAAAGATCTTCTAATCTGGTTAGATCAGAAGGGTCATCCCATTCACCGTCATTTTGGTCATCATTTTCTGTGCTCATACCTTTTTAGTATAGCACTTAAGAGGCCACTTGGGGCAAGCTTATGCCCCGTGACAATGTTTGAATTTTTTTCCGCTTCCACAAGGACAAGAATCATTACGTCCGACTTTATTTGTCGATCTTTGTAATGGCTGGGCCTTTGTAACTTCTGCTTTTTCCGCCATCTCTTGTGCTCTTTTATGAGCTTCAAGCTGCCTTTCTAATTCTTGTTGGTGACGTTTTTGAAGTTCTTCAATTTCTTCTTGTGTATAGAGCTTAACGCTAAAAACTGCATTAACAACGGCCTTTTTAACAGCAAGTCTCATATCTTCAAAGAGATTAAAAGCTTCTCTCTTATATTCTGTGAGTGGATCTTTTTGAGCATAGGCCCTGAGGTTAATACCTTCTTTGATATGATCCATGGATTGTAGGTGATCTTTCCAATGTTGATCAAAAGTTGAAAGTAGAATCTCTCTTAGGGCAAGTTTTACCTGCTCACCATCATACTGGCTGAACTTTTGTTCAAGAATCTCTTTTGCCTTGTTCGCAAAATAAACTTCTGGTTCACCATCGCCTTCTTTTATACAGCCTTCATGACTAAGAACTAATTCACTATGAAAGGTATTTTGAAAGCCTATAGTCATTTCATCCCAACTCCACGACTCAAGGGGAACCTTTTTATCTGGTTTATAGGCATCGACTAGGGATTCTCCAACGTCTTCAACAAAGTTTTGGAGAAGTTCTTCATTAGCTTTGTCAGAGAGAATATCTCTTCTTAGTCTATAAATAACACTTCTTTGTTCACCCATCACATCATCATATTGAAGAAGGTGTTTTCTGATTTCAAAGTTGTGTGCCTCTACCTTCTTTTGAGACTTAGCAATGGCATTAGAAATCATTTTATGTTCAATAGGCTCATCTTCTTCCATACCCAAAGTATTCATCATTCCTTTGATGCGGTCTGAACCAAATATTCTCATTAAATCATCTTCTAAGCTTAAGAAAAACTTCGAATGACCTGGATCACCCTGACGACCAGCACGACCCCTTAATTGATTATCAATTCGGCGGGCCTCATTTCTTTCAGTTCCAACAATAAAAAGACCACCCAAGGCCTTTACTTCATCATTGATCTTTATGTCAGTTCCACGACCGGCCATATTGGTCGCGATTGTAACGGAGCCACGTTGTCCAGCATTGGTAATAATTTGAGCTTCTCTCTGGTGGTTCTTCGCATTAAGCATCTCATGTTGAATGCCTGCTTGGGTTAGGGACTTATGGAAATGCTCAGAACTATCAATCGAGTTAGTACCAATGAGAATGGGCTGTCCCTTCTCATTTAGTTCTCTTACAAGCTTTATAACGGCCTTTGTTTTTGCTTCTTTTGATTTGTAGATAACGTCTGGCTGATCTTTACGGGCGATTGGGACGTTTGTTGGTACGACAAGTACATCTAGCTTGTAGATTTTTCTAAATTCCTCTGCTTCTGTTTCCGCAGTACCAGTCATTCCGGCGAGTTTGTCATATAAGCGGAAATAGTTCTGAAAGGTAACTGAGGCAAGAGTTTGATTTTCAGACTTTATGGGAACATTTTCTTTGGCCTCAACTGCCTGGTGTAGCCCATCACTCCAGCGGGAGCCATCCTTTAAACGTCCGGTGAACTCATCAACGATAATAACTTTTTCTTCTTTGATTACGTAATCGACATCTTTGTTAAAAAGGTGATGGGCCTTGAGTGCTTGATTGAGATGGTGGAGTAGGTCGTTGTGTTGAAGATTAAAAAGGTCGTCAATGTTGAGAATAGTTTGAATTTTTTCAAGGCCAGTTTCAGTGTAAGTTGCTGTTCTTGATTTTTCATCAACAGTAAAATCTTCATCTTTTGTGAGTTTTGGCATTACTTCATTGGCCGTGTAGTAAAGATCAGTTTTTCCTTCACTGGGACCAGAAATGAGAAGAGGGGTTCGGGCCTCATCAATAAGAATGGAGTCAACCTCATCGACAATACAATAGTTGTGACCTCTTTGAACGTAATCTTCAAGGTCAAATTTCATATTGTCTCTTAAATAATCAAAGGCAAATTCATTATTGGTTCCATAGGTAATATCTGCTTGATAAGCTTTTTTTCTATCTTCTTCATCCATGTCAGCGATGATGACGCCAACACTAAGTCCTAGCCAATTATAAAGTGGTCCAACCATTTCCTCAGCATCTCGACGGGCCAAATAGTCGTTCACTGTAACAAGGTGGGCGCCTTTTTGAGTAAGACCATGGAGGTACATAGGAAGAACTGCAGTAAGGGTTTTACCTTCACCTGTTTTCATCTCTGCGATATTACCTTCGAAAAGGGTAATGCCTCCAACTAGCTGTACATCATAGGGTCTCATACCGAGTACTCTAACCGAAGCTTCTCTAACGGTTGCGTAGGCTTCAGGTAAAATATCCGTTAGCGTTGCCCCTTCGTCTAACATTTTACGAAACTTAGGAGTTTGCGCTTGAAGTTCCTCATCAGAGAGCTTCTTCATATCATCTTCATATGAGCCAATCTGCATTATTAGGGGTCTCATTTTTTTGATGTCGCGATCGTTCTTCGAACCAAATATGGCGCGCAATGGGTTCATTTCTACTCCTCCCAATAATCTTGGGGTAAATTTTTAATCTAATACAAAATATAAGGGATCAACGGGGGTCCCATTTACTCTAATTTCATAGTGTAAGTGAGGACCAGTGGAGGCACCGGTATTACCGATGGAGGCGATAAGGTCTCCTCTTGATACGATTTGACCTTTTTTTGTAAAGAGCCCTTTGGCGTGAGCATAGAAAGTTTCTACGCCATAACCATGGTCTATTTGTACAAAGTTACCAAAGCCAGGCTTTTTTCCAGCAAAAGTAATTCGACCATCGGCCGCAGCTACTATGAGCGTACCTGACCGAGCTCCAATATCAACACCTTCATGCATCCTCAGTCTTTTGGAGGTAGGGCTTATTCGCGGACCATAATAACTTGTTATCCAACCCTTGGTTGGCAAGAGAGTAGGGGTTGACCGCAAAAAAGAATCCTTATCTAAAAGAAACTGGTCCAACTTATGTATATTTACTTCTAAATTTTTAACAAAACCTTTAACCGTTGAAAATTTATAATCAAATTCAGCAAAGTCCGAAGCCAACGTAAAAGATTGTTTTGTTAAATTACTCCACTCTTTGGTGTAGGAGTAACTAGTTTGCAAACCAAATATAGTCGCAATTTTCTTTTCATATAAATCTTTAAGTTTTTTGTATTCAGGAGCCTCAGAGTAGGTCTTGAGCTGATCTAGATTATCAAAAATCTTTGTCTGCTTTTTTTCCTTATCCATTTCCTTAGAAATGTCTTGGTCTTTTTCCTCAGTCTTATTTAAAGGATACTCATCTTCAGTATTTAAGCTTTTTATACTTTGAGTAAGGTCTGCTTCTTCAATACCTGTAATAATGCGTAACTTTTTCTCAAAAGTATGAATTCGCTCTAAGTCTTCCGTGAGAGTGTTGAGTTTCATTTGAAAGAGTTGAACTTGTTCTTTCAGTTGTCGGTTTTCAATGGTCAGATGCTTATTCTCATAAACTTGGCGCAAAATTTTCCAATAGTCATAAGTAAGAATCCCCAATAGGACCGTAAAAACGACCATAAAGAACAGCGCCGCGTGGAAGACAACACGGGGAATTCGAAAGGACTTAACACCTTTCTCTCTTTCTGGGACTACCATAATGGTAAAGTAACGATCCATGGGCACTAATTTTAAACAACTTAAGGCCGATGGGCTAGCATTTTTCCAATGAATGGAAATGCTTTAGTTTTAGGAGACCAAAGATGACACCTATCAACAAAACAAATTCGCTAAAGATTGAAGGCTAAATCTATTGCGCCACAACAAGAACAACTGAGATATTATCTTGGCCACCATTTTTATTGGCAAGTTCAACCATGTACTTGCAGGCCTTATCGAGAGTCTCTTGAGTCGCTTTTGAGGGGTCAGGTATAAAGTGGTTAACTATATAAAGAAGGTCTGGGTCGCTGACTTTTCCATGCAGTCCATCTGAACAGCTTAAGAAAATGTCATTCCGGTGAACTTTATAGGTAAAAACATCAACCTCGACCTCTTCTTCAAAGCCTACTGTGCGCACCAGAACATTTTTCTGTGGATCATCGCCGGCCTGTTCCCTGGTGTAGAAACCTAGATTTAGTTTTTCTTGAACGAGGGAGTGGTCACTTGTTAGTTGATAAATTTTCTTATTATTAAAAAGGTAGGCTCGCGAGTCACCGACATTGGCCGTATACAAATAAGGGCCACGAAAAAGTAAACTGACGAGGGTTGTTCCCATGCCAACAAGGTCTTCATTTTTTTCACCATGAACTTTTATAGATTTATTAGCTGAGAGGACCGCGGCTTTTTGAGTTTTTGCGGGATCATCATCAAAGTGGTCAAGAATATATTTGGGAACCAATTCAACTGCCATTTGTGAGGCAATGTCACCACCATTGTGTCCACCCATTCCGTCGGCAACCACAAAAAGGTGTTTCTCGGCGTTGAGATATATAGCGTCCTGATTGCTTTTTCTTTTCATTCCAATATCAGTAATGCCTGAGGCAACAAGTCCCATTGGCTGTCCTTTTTACTCGGTTTTTGTGGTTGCTTTAAACCATTTTACTATTTTCTTAATATTAAGTTTAACTTTTGTCGCGTTCCTGTCAAACAGAGAAATTGACATCACTAGTAGCGAAACGACACCACCACTTTTGAGTCAAGTGCTTATAAAATGACAATATATTCCTTTAGAATATGGCCTACAGTTTGCTATACTATATAAAGAGGAAAGGACTGAAATTTCCATTTTGTCCTTCAAAAATTTTTACCAATTGGCCATAAAACCACGGATGGGGGAGAGAATGGGCACAGTTAATATAAGTGATTTTATTAAAGAGAACTATCGAGCAGAGGATTTTTCTCATTTGCACTGGACAGGCTCTTTTCAAGAGTATGTCGATAAGGTTGCCGAGGATCCTCGCATCGCTCGTAATGCCTTCCAGAGAATTCATGACATGGTCATGTCCTATGGAACTTCACAATACACTGAGTATAAAAAAGAAATTACTCGCTACCACTTCTTTGATGATCCAATTGAAAATGGAAAAGATGCCGTTTTTGGAATTGATGTTCATCTTATGAAGTTTGCGAACTTCTTTAAGTCCGCTTCTGCTGGTTACGGTACCGAGAAAAGGGTTCTTCTACTACACGGTCCTGTTGGCTCTGCGAAGTCCTCAATCTCTAGACTCGTTAAAAAAGGGTTAGAGCATTATAGTCGTACTGATGATGGTGCCATGTACACCTTTGATTGGGTTGATGAAGAAGCTCCTGAACTCTTAGGTGGTCAAAAGTCTTTTCCTTCTCCTATGCACGAAGATCCTCTTAAACTAATACCTATAGAAGTCCGTCCGGAGCTAGTGGCTAAATTAAATAAGTCTCGTCCGGAAGGTACCTATAAAATCAATATTAAGGGTTCTTTGAATCCTGCTGATCGCTATATCTACACGGCCTATATGGAAAAGTATGATGGTGATTGGTCTAAAGTTATGAATCACGTCAGAATAAGAAGACTTCTCTTAAGTGAGAAAGACAGAATTGGTATTGGTACCTTTCAACCGAAAGATGAGAAGAACCAAGATTCAACTGAGCTAACAGGGGACATTAACTATCGTAAAATCGCGATTTATGGTTCTGACTCTGACCCTCGTGCCTTTAACTTTGATGGTGAGTTCAACATTGCGAACCGCGGAATTGTTGAATTTATCGAAATGCTAAAGCTAGATGTGGCCTTCTTGTATGACCTTCTTGGTGCCTCTCAGGAACAATCAATTAAACCTAAGAAGTTTGCACAAACAGATATTGATGAAGTTATTTTAGGCCATACAAATGAGCCCGAATTTAGAAAACTTCAAAATAATGAATTTATGGAGGCGCTACGGGATCGTACTGTAAAAATCGATATTCCTTATATTACTCGTCTTGATAATGAAGTTAAGATTTATAAACGTGACTTTAATACGGAAAAAATTCCACATATGCACGTGGCCCCTCACACGATTGATATGGCCGCTTTATGGTCTGTTCTTACTCGTATTGAAGAGCCAAAGAAATCTGACCTCACCAAGCTCCAAAAGTTGAAACTTTATAATGGAAAAACACTTCCAGGTTATAACGAAGACAACGTAAAAGAGTTGAGAAAAGAAGCTGTTCGCGAAGGTCTCGAAGGAATTTCTCCTCGTTATATTCAAGATAAGCTTTCAAATGCCTTGGTTAAAAATGCAGCATCGGGTTGTTTGAATCCTTTTATGGTTTTCAATGAACTCGAAGCGGGTCTTAAGCATCATTCTCTTATCAACTCTTCGGAACAACTTGATAATTACCGTGAGCTTCTGGCCATCGCTAGGCAAGAATATGAAGACATTGTTAAAAATGATGTTCAAAAGGCAATTAGCGTCGATGAGAATGCTATTCAAACGCTTTGTTCAAACTTTATTGATAATGTAAAGGCCTACACACAAAGAGAAAAAATTAGAAATAAGTATTCTAATCGTCTTGAAGACGCTGATGAGCGCTTTATGAGAAGTGTAGAAGAAAAGATTGATATTCCTGAGTCACGTAAAGACGACTTTAGAAGGGAGATCATGAACTACATTGGTGCCTTGGCCATTGAAGGTAAACAATTCGATTACAAAATGAATGAAAGACTTCATCGTGCTCTTGAATTGAAACTTTTTGAAGATCAAAAGGACACTATCAAGCTTAAAACGATTATTTCTAAGGTTGTGGATAAAGAAACTCAAGAGAAGATTGATGTGGTTAAGTCGCGACTAATGAAAAATCATGGCTACTGCGAGATTTGTGCAACTGATGCCCTTAACTTTGTGGCATCTATTTTTGCCAAGGGTGACTCGGCCAAGTCTTAAGTAACTATTAGGAGAGGTTCCTTTATGGATCATCCGATTAAAAGAGACCATTCCCGCTTTCGCAATATTGTTAAGGGTAAGATCCGAGACAATTTGCGAAAGTATGTTTCTAACGGTGAGATGCCTTTACCTAAAGGCGATGGCTCTTACAAGATTCCAATGCCCTCTATTGAGACACCTCGATTTAAGTTTGGTGATCAAAGCCAAGGCGGAACGGGGCAAGGTGATGGACAGCAAGGGGATCCTGTTGATGGTCAAGAAGGTGAAGGCGAACCTGGAGAAGGAGAGGCCGGTGAAGGTGAAGGCAATAAAGAGCTTGAAGTTGAGCTTAGTCTAGAAGAGCTAGCAAGTATTTTAGGTGAACAACTTGAGCTACCTAATATTGAACCAAAGGGCAAAAAGACGATGCTCTCGACTACTGATAAGTACACATCAATTGGTACTGTCGGTCCAGATTCACTTAAACATTTTAAACGTTCATACAAAGAGGCCCTCAAGCGACAAGTTGCTACAGGGACTTATGATCCTGAAAATCCAATTATTGTGCCGATTAAATCGGATATGCGCTATAGGAGCTCTACCCAGAAAGTAGAATTCGATAACGCAGCTGTTGTTATTTATATGATGGATGTCTCTGGCTCCATGGGAGATGAGCAAAAAGAAATTGTTCGGACTGAATCTTTTTGGATCAACCTATGGCTAAAGTCCCAATATAAAGACATCGAAATTCGTTACATAATTCACGATGCAACGGCAAAAGAAGTCAACGAACATACATTCTTTAGAACCAGAGAGAGTGGAGGGACTTTAATATCCTCCGCATTTAAGTTGTGTCGTGAAATTATAGAAGCCGATTATAATCCTGCAGAATGGAATATCTATCCTTTTCACTTTAGTGATGGGGATAACTGGTCGACTGATGACACTAAACTC
Organism: Bacteriovoracaceae bacterium; assembly: GCA_017858255.1. Classification (GTDB taxonomy): domain Bacteria; phylum Bdellovibrionota; class Bacteriovoracia; order Bacteriovoracales; family Bacteriovoracaceae. The sequence goes on along the minus strand of JAFMBV010000010.1, from coordinate 27,828 downwards.
TGTTTAGATATTCTTGAAAATGACATACTGCCGGCCTCAAACGTATTTTGCTACGGTCAGGTGGAGAGTCGTTATGGTTCTGGACAATTTTATAAAGATCTTTCAGGTCATTATAAAGAAGATCATGACAAAGTAATTCTTTCTAAAATTAAAAATAAAGAAGCTATTTTGGACTCAATTAAAGATTTTCTAGGGAAGGGGAAATGACCACAAGATCTGCACCCATAACAGGAGAGCTTCTTCGTTTGAAAGAAGAAATTCACCAATATGCTCTTGATTACGGCCTTGACTTCTATCCAGTAGTTTTCGAAATTGTTGACTACGATACGATTAACATTCTTGCCGCACAAGGTGGGTTTCCATCTCGATACCCACATTGGCGCTTCGGTATGGATTACGATCAACTCTCTAAGTCCTATGCTTATGGCCTACAAAAAATTTATGAGATGGTCATAAACACCGATCCTTGTTATGCGTATCTATTAAAGGCCAATCATCTTGTAGATCAAAAAATTGTGATGGCCCATGTTTATGGACACGCAGACTTCTTTAAGAATAATGCCTGGTTTAAGTCTACAGATCGCTCCATGATGGACGTCATGGCGAATCATGGCACTAAGATACGCCGCTATATGGAAAGGTATGGTCAGGATAAGGTAGAAGAATTTATTGACCGTGTGCTCTCATTGGAAACTCTTCTTGATATTAATGTTCTCTTTGAGACAGCTGAAGTTAAGCACTCAAGAAACAATAAAGAGGCTGAGTTTAAAAATCAGTTTTTTCATGATGATGATGAAGATGGGCGCTCAAATCAATTAAAAAGTTTCATGCGCTCAAAACTTTTCAACCCAGAAACTGAGGAACCACTTCCAGAAAGAGAAGAAGCTTCTGTTGTAAGACCTAAACGATCTTATATTTCGCCAAGAGACATCATGATGTACTTGATCGAGCATGCGCCGTTAAAGGAGTGGCAAGCCGATATTCTTGGTATTTTAAGAGAGGAAGCTTATTACTTCTTGCCCCAACGAATGACCAAAATTATGAATGAAGGTTGGGCAAGTTATTGGCACTCTACGATAATGACTCAAAAAGCACTTAAATCTAGTGAGATTATTGAGTTTGCTGATAAGCATGCCGGTGTTATGGCCATGAGTCGGCAGCAAATTAACCCCTATAAAATAGGAATTGAGCTTTTCCGCGACATCGAATACCGCTGGGACAGAGGTATGTTTGGAAAAGAGTTTAATGATTGCACCGATATGCACACGAGAGAGAATTGGAACACAGGTGCAGGTCTCGGAAAAGAAAAAATCTTTGAAGTTCGCCGTACACACAATGATGTTACTTTTATCGATGAATTTTTTACGAGAGAGTTTTGTGAACGTATGCAACTCTTTACCTATAAATTTAATCCGAGAACATCTCGCCATGAGATCGACACTCGTGACTTTGAGTCTATAAAGTCAAAGCTGCTTTTGAGCCTTACAAACTTTGGCCAGCCAGTGATCGAAGTAGAGTCGGGTAACTTTGGTAATAGAGGTGAACTTCATCTCGTTCACCATCACCAAGGAGTGGACCTAGATATAGGTTTTGCAACAGATACTTTGCGAAATATTGCAGGTATTTGGAGCCGACCAGTAAATCTTACGACTATTCAGGAAGGCAAGGAAGTTACCTATATCCATGATGGTAAAGAGATGAAACCACTCAAGTAAAGATGGTTAAAATTTACACAAAGAAGTTTCCTCAATTTGCGAATACTGGGCCATTTGCTCGGTTTAGATCCATCTTCTTTCGTTGACCAGTAAGCTTGATTCAGTCACAATAATATCTAAACCTTAATCATAAAATAAGCTACCTTATGAAATCTTGGTCTCTATGTAAGACACTTATATTGTTTATTGGACTCAACTTCAGTCTCCAAGCCACTTCTCTGCGTCTTGTTGCAGAAGTTATTAAGATCAGAGGAAAGGTTACTCAACTTGCACCAGGTGAGCGCCTTGCCAGAACAGTTCGTTTAAAAGAGCGGATTAGGGAAGAGGCTTCAATCTTAACCCATGATAAAAGCTTTGTTCAATTGAGATTAGATGATGGTTCGATGATCAACATTGGTCCCAATTCAAAGGCCATTGTGTCAAAGATGAGTAAAAGCGGTGATGGAATGATAAACCTTTTAAAGGGCCAAGTTCGCTACAACATAAAACAAAACCAAGAGGGAAATAAGAAGTTCTATGTCAGGACAAGAAACTCTGCCGTTGGTGTGAGAGGAACTGAGTTTGAAACTATTTATAATCCTGAAAATAAGATAACCAGTCTCGTTACCTATACTGGGGAAGTGGCCATGGTAAAAACTAATGATAGCCAGGATGATTCTAAAACAAACTTAAAAAGAGCTAAAAGAGTAGTTAGAAACTTTGATAACAAAATCATTTTGGAAGAAGAACCTGCACTAAAGCCCATAAATGAAAAAGAGCTGGAAGAGCTATTAAAAAAAGATCCGGTATTAGTGAAAAGAGGTCAGTTTTCTCAGACCGTAAAGAAAATCGATTCAATGAGTAAGCCCGTTAAAATTTCTCCCGTTCAATTAAATGCTCTATATGCTAATCGTGAGTTCGCTGAGAAGCCTAGAAATAAGGTAAATTCAGCAAATTTAGATTCATCAACGGCAAGGTTGTCTCTTACTCCAGCTGATCAAGATGTTCCTCTCGAAGGCATTTATGATCTTGAAAAAAAACTTTATGCGCCCAAGTCTGGAGGCTTCATAGATCGAACAACAGGTCTTTATATTGCTCCATCAGCGGACTCTCTTTTTGATCAGAAAAATAAAGTCTATTACGCACAGAATATTGGTGAGATTGATAAGGATACGGGAAATTATGTTCCGCCTATCGGAATTGACCTTGATGCGAAAAAGGGCTTTGTTTCTCAAAGGCTGAAAAAAAATGCTCCTGCTGAATTTGTGGCGAGAGTCTCGGAAAATAAAAAACTTCTGAATAGATCTCTCTCTCAGGATGTTATTACGGGGAAAGGCCACTCCGAAACTGTTGAAGGCTCCTTTCGGCCACTTAGTAGTCGAGAGCTTATCTCTAAAAATGTTTTTTCCTTAAATCTAGAGCCTTATACTCAAACGATTCGTCAGGAAAAAGACACCTTTCTTGGTTCAAATAGAGAATATATTAGTGAATCAACAAGAGACGTCACTCTTTCTCTGGACTACGCTTCAGGTTCACGGTGGCAGCCAACAACAAGTTTTACTTTTAGGAGCCTAACAATTCCAGAATCTCAAAGAGGAACATCCATTTCTCAAACAGGCACAGCGATGAACTCCCTCTCAGTTGGATTAAAGTACTCACTAAATCCAAGGTGGAATGCTATTGCTAGGGCAAACCTTGATCAGCAATACTTCTTGCATCATGTTTCGAGCACCTCTGGGACAACAAGTTCTTTTATTAGGGTTACAATTCCAAAGTTTGTGACCGGAATTGAAGGTTCTTTAATCAAGTCTGGTCGCTTTTCTCTTGATACAGGTTTCTTTCTTGGAACGAATCTTTCCAAGACGACAGGAGATCATAAACTCAACGGACTTGGTCTCAATGTGAATTATTTTGCAAGGATGAGGTACTGGCTTTCTCAAAAGTATATTCTTTCATTTGGTTTGCAAGGCATAAGTGAATCTTATAATGTTGAAGGGACATCACAGGTCTATAAGGCGGATGTTTCTCGTTCTTCAAGTGGCCTTCATTTAGGAATCTCTTCTTATTTTTAGTTCTTGCGAGGGTCAATGGTGATTTGTTCGCGATCAAGCTCTTCGATATCCCTCTGATCGACAAAGACACTTTCTTTAAGGGGGTCCTTGGTCTTTACTTGTTTTAAACTCTCTATATCGAAATTATCTAATACGAGTGTGTCTTCATCACGATTAATGGTTAGACCAATATTTTCCCAGTGTATAACTTGTAGATTTAACCAACAATTAAGACCATCATAATTAACACAGGCCTCTCCAGAGGCCTTCTCTAGTCTCTCATTTTCCCCATTTCGTAAGGCCACATAAGAGTTCATTAAGTTAATTTCTCTTGGAAAATTGTTATTGTAGAGATCTTCTAGATATAAAAGGTTCTCCTGGGCCGTTTTAAGATCATTTCTTCTTATTAAAAATAGTGTTTCTAAGGTGATTTTTCTTCTTTCATTAAGATCATTACCAACGATTCGTTTGATCATCTTTAGTCCATCATCCCATAAACCTAAAGTATAGGCGATAGGGATGGCCCGTTGGAGAGCATTTTGGGAATTTTCCTTTTTCTTTAAGGCCAATTTAAAGTGTCCAAAGGCTAATTCGTACTTACCTTCTAATAAATTGATATTTCCGCGAATATTGTCTGTGTTTGGAGATTCTATATCTTCTATGAACTCTAAAGCCTTTTCTTTTTGGCCTAGTCGATAATAGGCGAAACCTATAAGTTCCCTAACTTTTTTTGAACGATAAACAGCAGGAGGGAAGGTGGCCACGTATTTAATAATAATCTCTTCTTTATTTAAAAAGAGGGCCATCTTCATCCATATTTCTGTAAATTCAATTGATCCTAGAGCATTTCTTAAGTTCTCGATTAAGTTACCTTTTAATAAATCCTCATTTTTACTTTTAATTCTGGTTAATTGAGTCAGCCAAAATTGATTTGAAGTACTGTATTCAAGAGTAAGGTTTTGGCAACTTCCTACTTCTTCAATAAGTTGATCAATTTTATCTAGGGCCACTAAATTGAGAATTCTTAGTAAACATACCTGTCGATAATTATTTTTGTTGTTATATCTTTCGGAAGATATCAAATTTAGGGATTCTGTATATTTTCCCTCAATGAACATAATGATTGATTGATAACGGCGTTTGATAAGGCCTAAACTTGAGCGACGTTCACTGACCTTAGTAAGGAAGAATTTTGCGAGTTCTAAATCACCATTTATTATGCCTTTCTTTGCCTGTTGTAATGCAAAGATGGTGAGCTTTTTTTCATCATATTCTCTTTTAATTTTGTAAGCATCTACTTCCCCGTCAGAGTAATATGACCAATCCTTATCAAATGTTAAGGGAACTAGGTCTTGGGGGGTCGCCCATAGAAGTGCGCTCATCATATAAGCGTAGATAATCAGGAATATTTTTCCATTATAGTTATTTCCAATACTCATACGTGCTTTTTCGGTGAGTTGTGCCGAAAAGCTTAAGGTTGGAGATATTATGATGAGCCTTCGTCGGAAAAATTTACCGCCTATTATAGGACTCTTTTTGCTTGGACTTTTTATCCAAGGGAAATCCGCGTTTGCCTTAATTCCACTTGAGAATGTATTGCTAGGAAACTACGCCCAACAAAGCACCGTGGAAGGATCTGATCCTATTGAAGGCCTCTTTCTTCGCTACGAACAAAGTGTCGTCAACTCAGGGGTACTAAAGAATCCCATAGGTATAACTTTAGAGAGTAATGTCTCTAAGAAAGATCTTTTACGGGCGCGAATCAAGCTTGGTCTTTACCGTGGCTTTATCGAGGAAGGCTATAACCTCGATAACATATGTAAAGAAAGACCAAAAATTAATTTTGCTATACCTAGTGAGAAACTTCAGGCGAAAAGAGCGTTCCTGGCCACTCTTCAATACTTAGTTTTGGATTTAACGAGTCATTATTTACCCCTATATGCCAAATATTTTGAGTTTGAAAAAGATGATTATAACAATCTTGTTGATGGGCTTATCTCAAACTCTTGTAGTCAGAATTTAACTACAGTCTCTCTTAAGCAACTTAGACTGAATATGATTCAGAGGTATGATCGCCCAAGTAATATAAAATTACCAAGTATTAAAGGGAACCCTTACTTTCCTGAAAAACTGGCAAGAAGTGAGTCTCGAGTTTCAGCAAGAAAGAATGAATTTGCCTGGACCGTGGAGCTCTTTAAAAGTGCCTGTTCTTGGGGGAACGATCCTGCAAATTATGGACTTCTGGTGCCTCTTTTGAGGAGTCCGGTTATCTCTTCTATGGTCGTAAGAGAATTGAGCGGTAATGCTCTCTCATGGGTAGATGAATTGAATAAGCCAGCGATAGAGAAATCTAGTCAAGCTGTTCGAGTTAGTTGTCAAAATCTTATTTGTCGTAAATCTAATTTGGAAAATTTCTTGCGCCTTACTCCTCGAAGTGTCGGTAGCACAAGTATTGGTAATGATTTCAAGAGGCTCTATTGTAATGAGTTTCGGGATGCTGACTATTTAATCAAATTTCAAGTGCCTCAAATTGTAAAAAAAGTTAAATCCATTACTTTTGACGAGCAAAATCTACTTGTAGGTCAATTTATTTCTCTGGCCACAGGTGTACCAGACTTCTTAGTTCAATCACCAAAGTTTTCTAATTTAAAAGAGTTATTGAGAAGTTCGATGGATCGCGCATGGGACTTTTGGGCAAGTACTCAAAAAAATACCTTTAAGAAGGCCTTGGCCTATGAAGAACCTCTGAAAATTCAGGTTGTGGAGTCAGAGTTATATTTTCGAAAATTTAAACCCGAATTTTCCGTAGAGCTGGATATCAACCAAGGTGAATTTGATCGAGTGATCAGTATCGTTGGAAAGCTGCGTACAAAAATGAAGCTTACCTTTTCTAAGAAGTTTCTTAAGTGGGCACGGGAGAAGTGGAAGTCCATTGATCAGGGCAAAGACCTAAAACAAGCAGAAAGAATAAAAATTCCTTTTCGTAAGATGGTGGAGGATCAGGTTGCAACCCTTGTCGCTGGCTATCCTGTCGTTCCCATTTCTACCAAAATTGATGAACTGATTGTGGTCGAACTTCTTGATCAGCTGACAACTTATGAAGGCGACTTCTTTTTAAAAGATGTCTCAGGACTAATCGAAGTTCCTGTTTATATTAATTATGGTATTTTCGCTCTTCGCCATATGCGGGATCGTTATATTATCAAGAAAAATCAAGGTGATGTAGTCAGTGATCTACAAAAGTTGAGATCTCTGAGGCTTTGAGGATGACCTTCCTCGTGTTATAATCCGAATTAATTTTAATGGGTTTATTTAGAGTCTAATTTATGGCCAAGAAAAAATCACATTCTTTAGAAGGAGAAGTTCTCGAAGCGGAGAAGGCGGAGAAAACTGAGCTTTATACTGATATTGATAGCGATAATGACGATGTGGTTATTGAAGTAAATTCTCCCGATAGCTCAGGTGTTTTTGACGAACTTGAAGAAGAAATTGAGAAAATTTCAAAGGCCCTTATATCATTAGAGGGTAGTAGTGACCTCGTTCCTTTCGATTCTGCTAAGAGTAAAGACCCTCTAACGGCCTATATGCGCGAAATAAGTCGCTACCCTCTATTATCTGAGGAGCAAGAAAAGGCACTCACAAAAGCCCTTGTAGAGACAGGTGATGTCGATGTTGCCAAGAAACTAGTCGTTGGAAACCTTCGTTTAGTTGTAAAAATCGCTATGGAATATAAAACGGCGTGGCAAAATACGATGGACCTTATCCAGGAAGGTAATATCGGCCTTATGAAAGCCGTTTCAAAATATGATCCTGATAAAGGCGCAAAGTTGTCGTATTACGCTAGTTGGTGGATACGCTCTTATGTCCTAAAATTCATTTTGGACAACTTTCGTCTTGTTAAGATTGGCACCACTAATGAGCAGAAAAAGCTCTTCTTTAACTTAATGAAAGAAAAAGGACGTCTGGAGTCACAGGGTATTAAGCCCGATGCCAAAACAATCTCTGAGAGTTTAGGAGTAAGTGAGAAATCTGTTATCACTATGGACAAGCGACTTGATCCTCAAAGTGGTGGCGAGGTTAGTATAGACACTCCAGTTGGAGATGAAGGTAGTGGCAGCTATGGTCAATTTCTGGAATATGGCGGACTAGGACCTGAAGAGTTGGTTGAGGAGAGTCAGTCCCTTGAGCTTTTACAGGAGCACCTCAAAGACTTCGTAGATAATCTCAAAGAAAGGGATAAGGATATCTTTAAAAAACGGCTACTTAGTGAGGTTCCACCGAGTCTACAAAGTATTGGAGATGATTATGGTATTAGTCGTGAACGGGTGCGTCAGATTGAAGAAAGGTTAATGAAAAATTTAAAGGTTTACATGGGTGAGTATATTCGGTAAATTGCCGAATTCTTAAGGATTTTATCGCCCCGCAAGTGGTTAAAGCTACCGCGAGGGTTTGTGAAGGAGCAAAAATGATTTCAACAGAGAAAAAAGCCGAAGTTATCAAAACATTTGGCGGAAAGTATGGTTCCAGTGAAAAAGACGCCGGTTGTACAGCAGTTCAGGTTGCTATCATGACTGAGAGAATCAATGGTCTTAAAGATCATTTCGCTGCAAATAAGCATGATTACCATTCAAACCGTGGTCTACTTAAGCTTATTGGTCGTCGTCGTTCTCTTCTTAAGTACTTAAAAAGAACAAGTGAACAAAATTATAAGTTAGTAATTCAGGACCTAGGTCTTAGAAAATAAAAGCGAAAAGGAGGCTTTAGCCTCCTTTTTTTTTGCCTTTTTTACTATTAACAAGGCAAAGATTTAAATTTATAATGATTTTGGCAAGATAGGTAAGGAGCTGATAGGAATCAAGGGATATTTGAAGGTTTAAAACATCTTAACTGTTTTTAAACTTTGAAATATTCTTTGAATCCGTCCTGGAAGCTCTCACCTTAGGTCTAAGGGGAAGGTTTTTGTTACGACCCAGGCCCAGAATTCCTACCTATCAAATATTAATTAACACGGTGGTGCCTTTTAAAAAGGTTCAGTCCTTTACGGCATCACTATTTAAGGAGATTTCGTGATGAACGAAAACAAAAAAGTATGGTCGCTAAATTTTGGCGGCAAAGAAGTAACGATTGAGACTGGACGTATGGCCAAGCAAGCCGATGGTTCAGTTCTTGTAAGCTCTGAAGGAACTCAAGTTCTCGTGACTGTTTGTTCTGCAAGACAAATGAAAGACGGACAAGACTTTTTCCCACTACTAGTGGAATACACTGAAAAGTTTTATGCTGCCGGTAAGTTCCTCGGTGGTTTTAGAAAACGTGAAGGTCGCCCAACAGATCCTGAGACATTAAACGCTCGCTTGATCGATCGTCCTTTAAGACCTTTATTTCCTAATGGATATATGTTTGAAACTGTTGTTTCTTGTACTGTTATGTCTTATGGAAAAGGTGGAGACCCTGAGGTTTTAGCTTCTCTAGGTGCATCTGCAGCGTTAACAATTTCTGATATTCCTTTTGCTGGTCCTATTGGTACTTGTAAAGTTGGTCGTATTGGTGGCGAATTTGTTCTTAACCCAAGCATTGAGCAGTGGGAAGAGTCCGATATGGAGATCACTGTTGCAGCCTCTAAAGATGCAATTTTAATGGTTGAAGGTGAAGCAGAGATTGCTCCTGAAAAAGATGTTCTAGAAGCTATCTGGTTTGCTCATGACAATATCCGCGATTATGTAAGCCTTATGGAAAAAGTTCGCGAAGAAGTTGGAAAAACTAAACGTGAATTCATTTCTGCTGCTGCCAACGAAACAATGGTTGAAAAGATTACTGCTGACTATGCAGGGGAAGCTCGTGCTGCCGTGACTATTGTTGATAAGCTCGAAAGACAACATGCTGTAAAAGCAGTTGAAACAAAAGTTAAAGCTGCCATGGCCGATAACCCTGGAGCATTTGGTCTTTCAGAAGGTGATTCATTTGGTCGTGAAGCCTACAAAGGAGTGGATGAACTTCTCTATAATATGATGAGAGGGGATATTCTTAACGAAGAAAAACGTATTGGTGGCCGTAAACTAAATGAAGTTCGCGATATCGAAACGGAAACTTCAGTTCTTAATACTCCACACGGTTCTTCACTTTTCACTAGAGGTGAAACTCAAGTTATTGCTGCTGTTACAATCGGTGGTGGTGCTGGTGAGCAAATGAATGATCGTATTGTTGGTATTAGTTACGATAAGTTCTATCTTCATTATAACTTTCCTCCTTATTCTGTTGGTGAAGCCCGTGGTGTAAGAGGTGTTGGTCGTCGTGAACTAGGTCATGGAAACTTGGCTGAACGTGGTGTTAAAGCGGTAATGCCAACTGACTTTCCTTATACAACTAGAGTTGTCTGTGAAGTTCTAGAATCTAACGGTTCTTCTTCTATGGGCTCAGTTTGTTCTGCCTCTATGGCATTAATGGATGCTGGCGTTCCTCTTAAGGCTCCTGTTGCAGGTATTGCAATGGGTCTTATTACAGAAGGTGATCGTTATAAAATTTTAACGGACATTCTTGGTGACGAAGATCACCTTGGTGACATGGACTTTAAAGTTGCTGGAACAGCGGAAGGTGTAACAGCGATTCAAATGGATATTAAGATTACTGGTCTTACTCGTGAAATCGTTGAGAAGGCGATGGCACAAGCACGTGAAGGTCGTCTACATATTCTTGAAGAAATGGCGAAGACGATTTCTTCAGAACGTGGTGAATTCAAAGAGGGTGTTCCAAGAATTGAGACTACAAAGATTCCAACGGATAAAATTGGTGCTCTTATTGGTCCTGGTGGGAAAAACATCAAGCAGACTCAAGAAGATTACGGCGTGACAATGGAAGTTGAGGAAGATGGAACTGTTAAGGTTCTTGGTACAGATACTCAAGCTCTTAAAGACTGTGTTTCTTTTATTCAACTTCAAATTAATGGTCCAGCTGTTGGTACAGTATATGATGCAAAGGTTGTTACTCTTAAAGAGTATGGTGCCTTCGTTGATATCGTTCCAGGTGTTAGTGGGCTAGTTCACGTATCTGAAATTTCTGAAGATCGTGTGAATGATGTCGCTGAATACCTTGCAGAAGGAGATACTGTAAAAGTTAAAGTTATTGAAGTTGACCGTATGGGACGCCTCAAACTTTCGATTAAAGCAGTAGAGCCTATTCCAAAGAAATAAAAAGGCGCGACTTGTGGAAACAGTAAAAGTTCTTACCTTAGAACACTTTGATTCCGAACTTCCTCTGCCAGCTTATGCAACGGCAGAGGCAGCAGGTGCGGATATACGTGCCTCTTTGCCCTTAGATATTCGCTCTCAAGGTATGGTTATTGGTCCTGGAGAGCGAGTTCTTGTGCCTACTGGATTGGCAATGGAGATTCCAAAAGGTTTTGAAATTCAGGTACGTCCCCGTTCGGGATTAAGCTTGAAAACTGACCTCTTGGTGGTAAATAGCCCAGGAACTATTGATAGTGATTATCGAGGTGAAGTGAAGATTATCATTGGTAACTTTGGTAAATCGGCTTTTACTGTTGAACACGGTGAGAGGATGGCCCAGTTAGTTTTGGCCCCTGTGATCCAAGCATCTTTTATAGTCGAAGGTGATCTTTCCCAAACAGAACGTGGGAGTGGGGGCTTTGGTTCCACAGGAACCAAGTAGATAAAGGAGAGTATCGTGGACTTACGTGTACCTTATTCAAACTTAACGGATAGAGAAGAAGCCTATAAAATGGCGTGCTCTCTTATAACTCCTGAGTATATTGCGAAATGGAAGATAAAAGCTGATATTGCTTATGATGACGGCCAATATCGACTAAAGGCCACAGGCAAAGGCTTTACCTTAGAACTTGTTTTTAAGGAAACAGAAGCGCAGGTTAAATGTGACCTTTCTCTTATGCTAAGACCCTTTAAAAAGACAGTTTTAGATACAATTGAAAATAAACTTAAAAGGCATATATAGAACATGAAAGAACACCTTGTGACATTGAGTAACGGTCAAACCCTCTCTATTAGGGAAGACCAAAACCTTTTAGAGGCCTGCCGTGAAGCGGGTATTTATGTGAAGTCTGGTTGTGGTGGACATGCAACTTGTTCTGATTGTTTAGTGAAAATAACTCAAGGTGTAGATAACTTGAATCCACCGAGCTTTGAAGAGACTCAACTTATAGGTAATGTTTTTCACATAACTAAAGAAAGGTTAAGTTGTCAGACAAAAGTACTTGGTCCTGTGTCAGTTGATATTTCTGCTCATGATAAAAGTGCTGATGCAGAAAAAATTAAAGCGAAGAGATTTAATCCATCAAAGAGTAATGTCCGTAAACGTTCTCGTGAGCAAATTGACGCCATTAAGAAGGAACGTCACGACCTTGTTAAAGAAAAAGAAGAAAAACGTAACTCTTGGCAGAAACACTGGGAAAGGGATAAAGACCCTTCGAAAGCTAGTGGTAGCGGTGGAAATAGACGGCCAAAAACCTTTCGCACAGACTTTGAAGAAATTGAAAATTCAAAAGAGGATTTTGCTCGTAAGCAGGTTGATATCAATAATGACAATGACCATGTGGAAGTTGAAAAACCTAATAAAGACGAACCAAAGAAAGACTCTTAATACTTATCCAACAAAGATTTTAATTTCTTCATCTCTCCTCTTCTTCCATTGCGGTCGATGAGGATATCTTTTCCAGATTGATTCTTAGCGATTAATTTAAAATATCCACGATTTTCAAAACCTTTCATTCCGTCACGCTGTTCTTGGACTGCCATATTCGGAGAGTCTAGAAAGTGCTCTAGCAGTATTTCCTGGTTCTCAAGAGATAGGCTATGCGTTTTAAATGGTATGAAGAATACTTTGTGTTTAACTATGAGTTGATAACCTTTTTTAGATATTTCTTTTTCATAAAAATAGAAGGCCAGTAAGGCGGAAGGTCCGACAATAAAAAGGGTGAGAACACATATACCCAAAATCCTATTGATCTGATCATCACCTTTTAAGACCGTCATGAGGGGCGCCTTTATGGCAAGGATCATAAAAAAGAGAACAGCGAATACCGCGAGTAGGTAACCCCAGAAGATCATAGGTAGGCCATAGGTTCTTAATATGAGCCTTTCGTCGACGACTTTGATGCGGTCGTCTAAATCATTTAGTTCAATTGGTGTTTGAAATACTAGACCCATAAACAGCAACTTAATATGCTTGTGGTTCTTAGACAAGTTAAGTGAAAGAAGAATTAAGACAAAAAAGACAAATGATTTAGTCGTTTAAGTTGACCCTCTGCGCATGGGTGGGTAAAACATTATAAACCTTGGAGGACCCTTTATGAAATTGTCGAAGTTATTGAAAATTTTCTTTATTTTTCTTGGTCTATCGACCCAAGTTATTCACTCAAAAGTCTACGTTATTAGCGATATTGATGACACGGTTAAGAAGGCAAACAGTGCTAATGGGGGAGTAGGGCAAGCGTATCACTTCTTTAGAAAGAAGATTTATCCTGAAATGAGAGACCTCTTTAACGAACTTGAAGTTATTTATGAAAAACTTGGGGAAGAAGTAGAATTTCACTATGTTTCAGCAGCTCCTGACATTCTTTTTAATCAAGACAAATGGCTAAATAAAAACAACTTTCCAAAAGGACAAGCAATACTACGCCGACCTGGAGATGGGGATACTTACGAATATAAAACAAATACAATTGGTGCTATTTTAAAGGCAGCAAGTGCAAATGATACAATCTATCTTTTTGGAGATAATTCTTCAAAGGATGCAATTGTCTATAAAGAGCTTACGGAGAAGTTGGGTTTAGTTAATAACTTTATCTATATCCGTGATGTTATGACAGATGCAACTTTTTGGAATAACGATTTACCTGTTAATCAACTTGATAATGTTGTTTACTTCTTCTCCGAGAGAGAGCTTCTTGATCACGATGGTTTATTCTTTATCTCAGATAAATTAAGAAACACAATTGAGAAGGCCTATTCTTCTTTAACAATAGTTCCAGACTATACGCTAAAGACCATTGAGAAAAGACTCAGAGATGAGTGGGGATGTGGCCTTAGCAAGAAATGTCGTTGTATCGCAAAAGAAGAGTCCAAAAAACTTTGGAATGATTACTACACTAGGTTCTAATTAAATGTGCCCCGAGTGGTTGAGGATTGCCTTCATCCAACTATAACAATCGCCACGCGGGGTAAGTCTAACTTCTAAGGGAAGCCACAGACGATTGAATTCTTTTAAGCGAAAAATGATTTTATTATTCGCAAGCTTCTCTTCTCCTACTATCCAAGATTGAACTTTCTCCAAATGAAGACGAATCTCTTTCATTCTTTCTACAACCTTTGTATGAGAGGATGTTAGATCCAGATTGCTTATGTCTCCTTGGGCATGAATTTGACTAAGTAGATTGTATTCAAAGCGTTGAATGTCGAAATCTAAGTTTTGAAGATCAATCATTAGAGAATTACTCCACTCACGAATGACCGTCTTTTCCACTTTTGTCTCGGCCTCCTTCAAAAGACTGGATTTTATTTCTTTTACTCTGTTATTTCTCAACTTAATTACTTCCCTTTTTTCATGTGTAAGAAGAATCTGGGTAAGCTGATGTTGAGTAACGGGTAACTCTGTTACGCGTTTTTTAATGAGTTCGTTAAAATGGTTGAAGCTTTCAGGATTTCTTTGAATTTGTTTTAATAGTAGATGAGCAAAGAGTGCATCGTCCTCATGGGATGCTTTTTTGATAAGCTCAACAACCTCAACTCCCTCCCTTTGGGTAACGATGCTTTTTAATTCAGAAATATCTACAATATTGCCCATTGGAGAGTTTTTAAATCTTGAAAATGGTCTTTTAATAACATGAATTTCAAGTTCTCTCTTACTTCTTGCGATGATCACAGAGAGTAGTCGGTTTTTACTGGAGTACCCTAAAATACTATTTCTTAAACTATCTAATTCTTCGATATTATCTATGAATAGTTTCTTCGCTAGTTTCCTTTTCATGCGCATAGTTTTAATACCAAGATATGCAGGTACTGAGGCCAAAAAACTTGGAGTGGCAGCAGACATTACTGCTAGCTCTGGCATTTCTGCTACTGTGAAGATAGCAGGTAGTACCACTATTGTTGTAAACTCTGTGATTCCAGCTGTAACCCCAACTCCTAGGCCATGTTTAACGAATAACTCTCTCACATGGTGGTAAGGATTCTGTTCTTTTAAAAACTTGAGTACTTTAGCTCTTATCCTTTCAAGGAGGTGTCTTTCTTCTACCGTAAAGCTACCGCCCATATCCTTTAATATTTTCTGAGTTTTTCGATCAATACGTTGATAAAAGCTTGATTCGTTAAGACGGGGGAGGGTAAGGCGATCTTCATCAATAATGATCGCATCTTCTAGTCTCTCTGGTAGTCTTTCAGGTATGGGATTTTGTTCTTGCGATCCAATTGGGCCAGATAAAAGAAAAGTAAATAGAAGGGTAAGGCCAAATCTTAGGCCTTTTTTACGTATATTCATGGGTATCTATTATTAGTGCATATTAGAGACCATGTTTTTAATGTAATTATAGAGAGTTAGATAAGATCTTTTGCCTACTAATTAGTCGGTCAGCAAAATGCATGACGGTCCATATATCTTAATTAAGCGAGTATATGGACCGTTTTGAAAGGTAAGCTTTGTGGTTAGGGAGACCTTAAAACTAACCACAAAGTATCTGGTCTTATCAAAAGTTCGTCACAGATAAACGTGTAGGACTGCAAAAGTTCTATGTTCAGGGTTATCTTTTTGAATAAGATTGGTTCGATACTGATGTTCCACCTGAACTTCAAAGTGAGCAATGGGAAAGAACTGAAACCCAAGGCCTGGAGAGGTTGTCATACTAAGGCGACTTTGATCCAAATCTGTTTGCTTGTGTTCGTAAACCAAGTAGGGAAAGAACCCGTTAAATAACTTGCGACCAATTTGGACATTACCGTATATCCCTCTGGTCTTTGCCGTCCTAGGGCCTGTCGTTATCGCCTCATTTACCTGGTAATCAAGTTGAAAGCGAAATATATTATTCTTATTAAAAATGGGTAATACACCGTTGATTCCATATAGTGACCTTCTGGCAGTCGAACTTTCTCCTAAAAGTATATTTCCTGATAGACGGCTTTTCCCATTTAGATAATGGGTCCACTGACCCATTATATTTTTTTCGCGTTGGTCTCTTGGAAGATCAAGGCGACCAAGACTAGTTGAAAGAATTCCTTCTCCATTTTCTAGCATCTTAAAAACTTCTAATTGATATGTTTCAGAATATGAACCAAACCCTAAATCTCTTTTTGTAAAGCGTGTATGATTGGGATCATTAAGACCATAGTTTTGGCGAAATTTACCAACTTTAACTCTGACGGTATTATCTGCTTGGTAGAGAGCAAAGTGACGTTCAGAAATAAAGTCTCCTTTTTCTGGATTTCTTTCCTTGGGTCCTTCTTTTGTTCCCACAGAACCTACAAAAATAAAATCTTGGACATAAACAGCAGTCTCTATATTTTTTTGCATGATGAAGCCAGTGCCTCTTTTTATCTGATTATTTTCAAAACGAGTTTGAATAGTTCTAACATGCCCTCCCCACTTTACTCTGTTACTATTTTTAACAAGTCCAAAAAAGGGATCCTGAAAATTCTTCGTCTTAATCGTCGACATTAATTCACTAGATAAAGAGCGACCATAGTCAGTTAAGATGCCACCACCTGTCGGGTTAATATGACAGGCCATGCAATTAGGATAACCATTCGTAACATTCTCAACATAGGCGAATGTTGGTGCTGTTAAAACAAAGATTAAAATCGCTAGGGCAAAGAGCAGGCCTGTCTTAGTTTCCATCCGGTCCTCCT
Organism: Bacteriovoracaceae bacterium; assembly: GCA_017858255.1. Taxonomy (GTDB): domain Bacteria; phylum Bdellovibrionota; class Bacteriovoracia; order Bacteriovoracales; family Bacteriovoracaceae. The sequence goes on along the minus strand of JAFMBV010000010.1, from coordinate 11,220 downwards.
GTGCTGAAGGCCACTCTAAGCTTGATATCTTTTGCAACAGTAATTCCTTGAAAGGAAGGAATGTCGATACCATAGTCACTTAATTGGAGAGAGAATTCAGTTTTTATAATAATGCCTGTTTCCGTCAATTCACTCTCATAAGTAATTCGTATGGGTTTTTCCACATTATGTAGTTTTAGAAGACCTTGAACCTCACCAGAGTCTCGAAGATCAAACTCATTAAGTGTAAGAGTTGCTTCAGGGAACTTACCAACTTCAAGGTACTTTTGGGTCATATGCTCGTCTCTTAAATCCATGCCGGTTTTTAGTGTATTTAAAGGCAGCTTAAATTTTCCTTGAGCCTTTTTTCCCACAAGTCCTAGCTCACCTGAGACATTCTGACTTTTGCCACTAATGGTAATAAAGGTTGGAAAGCCCTTTGCCGTAAATTCAACTTCGCCTTGATTGACTTTATAACTTGCACTCCATGCAGAAGAAAGTGTGAGGATTATACTTGTTACCATTGTGATGATTTGTTTTTTCATTTCTTCTCCTACATTTGTTAAGGGAGGCCTAGGCCTATCCATTCTCTTAAGACATCAATCTCTTCTTGGTTCAACTGCTCAAAGGGGCTATTAATTGGCGGCATTGGTTCCACTGGGTCTTGAATAACCTCTAAAATATAAGAACTCTCGGGTTTCTCAAAGTTAAAGAGTAGTTTTCTTTTCTTCCAAATGGACTCTCTTGTAGAGAAATCGAGAAAGGGAACCTGACCTTTAGGGTTGTGGCAGACAACACATTTTTTCCCTAAAATATTCTTAGCAATACTCTCGTAATTTGGGGCGAGCTCATCACTTGGAGAGGGCCTTACGGGTATGACATCCCCTTGAGGAGTGCCAGCTGCTATCCAACTAAAAAGTAGACCTTTAAGTTCTGCTCCCATCGGTCCATCTTTTGGCATGCGATCACTTCTTACTTGGGCCGCAATAGAATCAATACTATTAATCACAGTTTGGTAGTCTTCATAACCCGGGTGGCAGCGAATACACTTCGGGGTTAGAACTTGAGACTTTATTTCAGAGAAGGTGAGCCCCTGTGAAGGGGACACTCTTGAAAATAAGGTGGAAGGGTCCTCTTTAAACTCTTCATAGTTTCCACAGCCACTTAGAATAAAGATCAGGGAAATACTTGAGAGTGTTTTAAAAATTAAATTTTGAGACCTAATATTTGGGAACATTTTCCACCTCATTCTTTTAAATTTTAAAGTCTTGGTGATTCACCAGAGAGACTCTTCCAGTTCGAATCTGCTTTGCCTTCGTACTTGGTTACATCTCTGTCAAAATTTCGTTTTGCACGTTTTGAAAAGAATAGGTGCAAACGGTTTCCATTGATTGTGAAAATCTCAGGAATAATATCAATCGCCGATCCATTGGCCATTGCCCAAGCACAAAAACCACCATAAGTAGGTTCATATCTCTCTGGAATTGTTTTAAAAACTTCTCTATTGTCATTGCTAGCAAAGAAGTAGGTAACACCTTTATGTTCTAGAGATAGACTGCTTTTTCCTTTTTGAGGAAGGGATCCACCTTCTGCAAAATAGGAGACAGGGTCGTAGCCTTTAAGGGCCAGGCCTGCTTCTAAGTTGTAGGCCGCACTATTACGGTCAACTTGACCAAAGGCGAGTGTGCTCCATAAAAGGGCAAAAAAACTGATAACTGATGTCCATTTTTTAAATTTCATAACTCCTCCAAAGGGTTTGTGGTGATCTATTTATAAGGATCCTTTTGGGATTCTAAAAATGAAATAAAATCACGCGAGCCATAACCTGAGGTTAACTCTGTTAACGGACAAAGAATGATCTCCTTTTTCCGCTGGAGTCCTTTATAGGAAATTAAATGGAAAAGAAGTATTCAGATTAGGAATATGTCTCATGTATCATTTTATGGGGTAGTGGGCAGGGTCTTAATAGGCACGACTTAACTATTGGGAAAGCATCTTTATGTGGTATCTACGGCTTATGATTTCAAAGAGATCGACATTATGAGGGGCGGCATACCCTTGGACAGGTTTACCACTTGGGCCTCTTAGAACGCCTTTTTCGCCGCGAAAATAACCTCCGCCGCGCGGGGAGCGTTTTCCTCTATAGACATTATCGTCGCCTATCTTAACGGAGGCGAGGTCTCTTTCTTGTCGAGTCTCTAGGTCGCTCTGGTCTTGGGGATCGTAAAGGCCTCCAATTTTGGGGGATTTATTTCTGTTAGAACTCAGATTTTTTAGGCCATCTCTATGTCGCGAGTTTATGGAAGCAGTTTTTTCTTTAAGAGACTTTATGAAAGATGATTCTTGGCCTGGCATTTTTCCTGATTCCTTGATCATCGATAAGAGTTTTCTAATCTCCTTTCGCTCTGGACTATGATGGTTCTCTGCTCCTGGAAAGTTAACTAAGTCGCCAAGAGTTTTTTCTGCTGGAGCAAGACAGTTTTTTTCACCACATTCTTTATACGCCTTGGATCTTTCGGCCAAGGTTTTCCATGCTTCATTATTTGATAATAAGTTGGCGATGTCTTCTAATGATAAATTACGGTTACTCAGCTCTCTTGAGATTTCATCAAGACCCTCGGCCATATTCGTTGAATCCTCAACAAGAGTATTAAGTTGGGTTCGCACCGGTCTATTTCTTATGAGAAAAGAGTTTTCGTTATGAAGATATTGTTCACAAAAATCAAAATCATACTGGGGAGGAGGAAAGTTATAAAAGGCAATTTCATCTTGTGGCATAGAAGAGTTATAGATGGCCTGAAGATTTTCTCCACGAGGCGTATTCGCCTTACAGTTATTGAGGATGCTCTCTTGAGTTGGCATGGCCTGGAGATTTGTGTCAGATATTGACGCCTTCATTTGAAAAAAGTCTCGAAAAGTTTCAGCGGTCTTCTTTGACCTCATTAGACCATCTCTTTGATAACCACGCGCTTCGTTTTGCTTGTCTTCACTTTCTTTGTAATTAGCAACTTTTTCTTGAAAGTAGGCGATTGAATCACTCTCATCTCCTTTGAAGAGAGCTTCTTCGGCCTGCCCTAGAAGGACATTTTCATAAGCTGATTCAAATGACTGTTGGTTATCTGCTGTTTGGTAGTAACCAACTTCAGGAGTGATAATCTCGGGGACAATATACCTCTGCGCATTTTCTCCTGCCTGCGCAGCTGACAGTTTACTTGCTGTTAGTCCCTCTGATAGTTCTATTTCTGCTTGGGGATTTGTCAGGAGGCGATCCATTGAGTTCATAATGAAGGCACTACTTCTTGGGTCTGACTTGGCACCGGCCATGACATAGTTGCCTTGAAAGTTCATCATATTGGCGACGAAGTATTTTTCACCTGAGCCATTTGGAAAGGCATGGGGGGCAATTCCACTGACGAAGTTAGTATCAGTAAAATACATATTGCTTGAAATCTCTGGGTTATTTCCCATATCCACAAGAATACCGTAATCAGTCGTTCCTTGAGTGAAATCTTGAAACCTTTCTGAACCAAGCTGTAGTGAGAAGACAGATTCCATTTGGAAAATCAAAAATGAGTAGATAATGAAATTTATATTTGTGTTATTCTTCATTTTTTATTTTTCTTCAAATTCACAGGCCCTTCTGTCATAGCGTTCAACGTCTCGGCAATAATCTCTAATGGTTGTATTTGCTACATTAGGACACGCTTTGCTTGTGGTTTCTGCGCATTGATTTGAGATGACCTCAAAAGATTCCCGTTCTTGTTGACTTCCTTCTTCTTCTTCTTTTTCATCTTGTGGTTGATATGCAGTCCCAATTTGTTGCACACCTTGTAGGCCTTGCTGCATGGCCGCGTATCCGCCACCTCCACTACTCGAGGCGGGGCCACGCCCGGAGGATCGAGAACCTCTATTGGTCGCCAAAATACTTGTGGGAGACATTATTTGACCTGACGAAAGGTGAGCAGTTGAAACATTTGAACATTTGCCGTTTGCCAGATTGGCCAATCCTCTTGCAGCTTGAGCTTCAGAACCTGAATTACTTTGAGGTCGGCCCGTGTTGTGAAAGTAGAGCCAAACCCCACCTCTCTCTGGCGCGTCGATTCCATTACTTCCATTTGAACCCATATGATTTAAGCATAAGGCCTTCATAGATTGTCTTTCTAAACCCAAGCAACCCAAAGTACTTGGACAGCGAGATTCGGAACAGGCGTAAAAATCATGAAACTTATACATTTCATTTTGCATTGGGGTACTAAAATAAAATGAAGTTAAAGCGACTCCATCTGGCAGACCGAGCTCACGAATGAGCGCCCTATAAACAGAAGCTGGACGACAAGCTCTATTAGGAATGCATGCTTGATTGCCTCTAACTTCCGCTACACCATTTCTTGTTTTACAGCGGTCAGTGCTCATGCTGACATTTACTGTATTCTCTCCTGCATGCCTAGCACTTCTACCTGCCCACAGCTCAGTAGGTTGACCATCTTTAAATGTTCCAATCCACATATCTGTAGAATGCTTATCTCCACTGTCGCCCTCAGCGATAACTAAGGCGCAAGGACAGTCTCCTTCACATTGAGAAAGATAAGATGTTAAGGCGCTACTCCAAACACCATTTGATATTCCACCAAGAGGGGCGCGTAACAAGTTATTCAATCTTTCTCGGTCTAAATTATCGTTACTGCTAACGGTAAGAGAGATTAAATAGCCAAGCACAAATGAAATTATCTTTAGGTAATTCATAGGTAACTTATCGGATTACCTAAGGTTAAATCTTAGATATTTAGAAAAAAAAAGGGCCTTTGAAGGGCCCTAAGATATTGTTTTTATGTATGTTATTAACTACTTTATTGCTTCTCTAATTTTAGAGGATGAGTAGTCCATAACCCAGACAATAGCGGCAATGGTTATGGCAAGCAGGCCAACTTCATTCCACTTCGCTAGTCCTTGGTACTGCATAAGCATGGTACCAATACCGCCGCCTCCGACGAGACCAATAACAGTCGCCATACGAACGTTGATGTCCCAACGATAAATTGTAAAAGAGAGGTAGGGAAGAATAATTTGTGGGACAACACCAAACCATATTATTTGAATGGGGTGAGCGCCTGTTGCAGTCATCGCTTCAATAGGACCATCGGAGATATTTTCAATTTGCTCCGAGTATAGTTTTGCAAGGGAAGAAACTGAATGGAGACATAGTGCAAGCATCCCGGCAAAAGGACCAATTCCAACCCAAACAGAGAAGATAATGGCCCAAACTAATGGCTCTATTGAGCGAGTCATATTTAAGAAAAAGCGAGTCAGATTATAGAGAAAGAAAAATAGAGGTGAGCCATTCATTAAGTTTCTCGCGGCAAAAAAGCCGAGGGTAAAAGCAAAAGGCAAGGCGATGATTGTGGCAATAAAGGCCATATAAATAGTTTCAATAGCAGCAAAGATTGCGGGCTCGATAATACCGAAGTTAGGATGTAGAAGTGCCGTAAATATTCTCTTCGCTCCAAGAAGTCCTGCCTCAGACAAGAACTCTCTGATAGAGACTTGCGAAATAAAGAGACCAGCTATGAAAGTAAGAAAGAGTGTAAAATAGCCCAATATGGTAAACGGCTCTCTTAAAACACCTTGGTTTTCATCTAGGTCATAAAGTCCTTTTACCGCACGGCCAAGTGATAGTTTGGTGAAGAAGAAGGCAATTGCAAGTAAGGCACCCATCGCCAATGCGTAAACGGGCTCATTCCAAGAAAAATCTGGATTTCTTAAATCCATGATTATTTTTTGATAAATGATTTTATAAGTGACGAGAGTTATGTACGCCCAGTGAATCAAGTCAATTGCATAGGCAGTCATGACTTTTTTCATCTGAGCAAGACCTTTTGGTTCAGATGTAAGTTGAAGTGTCTCTTGTGTTGCTTTCATAGGTACTCTCTTCAGTTTCTCACTTGAGTTTTTCTTGAGTCAAATTAATCGATAGTAACTTCTACAGCGTCTTCACCATAGATGGTTTGAAACCAGTTCTCATCAATTTCAGATGGGTTTCCTTCATAGATCAAAATTCCATCTTTAAGGGCTATTACACGAGTCGCATATTGGCGAACGAGCGAGAGAAAGTGGAGGTTACAAATAATGGTAACCCCAAGTTCTTCATTTACCTTCTTAAGATATTGCATGACCGAGTGACTTGTTGCTGGGTCTAAAGAGGCAACAGGCTCGTCAGCAAGTAGAATACTAGGGTTTTGCATTAAGGCACGAGCGATGGCGACTCTTTGCTGTTGACCACCAGAGAGATTATCAGCACGTCTATTTTCTTTACCAGTAAGACCAACGAGAGCAATGAGATCCATGGCCTTCTTTCTTTCTTCGTCTGGAAAGATTCCGAAGATTGATTTTACAATCCCAGTTCTTGCAAGTGTTCCGGTAAGAACATTTGTAAGTACCGTTTTTCTAGGAATAAGATTGAAGTGTTGAAAGATCATCCCAATACGTGAGCGCAAACTTCTAAGGGGCTTGCCCTTTATATTGGTAATGTCATTCCCTTCAAAAAGGATTTTTCCCGTGGTTGGTTCGTGTAAACGATTAATACAGCGAAGAAGGGTGGACTTCCCAGAGCCAGAGAGACCAATGACGACGAGGAATTCACCTCTGTTAACATCAAAGCTTACGCCTCTTAGTGCATGAGTACCGTTTGGATAAACCTTGTTAAGTTTTTCCACTTCAAGAATTTTTTGGGTCATAAACTTGTTCCTGAATTTGTAATTTTTAAGGATTGCCCACTGTTACCGAGTTAATTTTGGAAACATTAAGACCATCACTAATCAACAATTTCTTACATTTAGTTGTGATAAGCATAGTAAAAGAGTCGGTTTTAATTGTCCACGATTCTCTTATTCTTCTTTCTGGAGGCGATTTGAGCTAATCGCAAGGAAGAAGGCCTCTGTCATAATTTTGGCGAGAATCTTTTGTTTTCGGGTAAGAAGTTGTCAGTCGCCAGAGTGTTTTTACGCACCTTAACCTATTAACAGTTCTTAATTAAAAAGAAACTTCAGGGAGGAAGTATGAATATCAAAGGCATCGGCAGCCTCGTAGCGGCAATTCTTCTTACACCAGTAATGACGTCTGGCGTAATGGCAAATGAAAAATCAATTTGTGGTGTAGATGACAGAGTTCCTTCGTCACTTCCAAGTATTGGCCGCTTACTCGGTCAAAGAACAGATGGTGGTGGTTGTACAGTTACTATGATCAGTAAAACTTGTGGTATTTCTGCAGGGCATTGTAGTGGAACTTTTGGTTTTGCTGAGTTTAATACACCTCCAAGTATAGGAGGAAGTATTCAACACCCCGCTGAAGAAGATATTTACCCTATTGATAAAGCTGCAACAGAATATACTTACACTGGTCTTGGAGACGATTGGGCCGTTGTAAGAGTAAAAGCTAATCCTGTGACAGGACTATTTGCTGGTGACGTACAAGGTTCTTATGACGTTGAGTTTAATAAGCCAAACTCCGGGACAGTCGTAAGAATTACTGGATATGGCCTAGATCGTAGTGATCCAGATAGAAATCTTGCTCAACAAACTCACACTGGTGAAGTTGTAAAATTTCGTGGAAGTACTATGTACCATGTAGCAGATACTATGGGTGGAAACAGTGGTTCTTCAATCATTCGTGAGAGTGATCAAAAGATCGTTGCAATTCACACTAATGGTGGCTGTTCTACTCGTGGGGGCTCAAACGCTGCTACAGTAATTTCAGAGAATGAAGATCTTAAGAAAGCAATTCGCACTTGTTTGGCAGAAGAAGCATTATTGTCATACTAGAACGAAGCTTTGTTAAAGCTGAAAAGGAATTTCGGCGTATAATAAAAAAGGTCCCTTTGGGGACCTTTTTTTTGTTCTAAATATTAATTTCTTTATTATTTTACTAAGGAGGCGGTATCCAAGTTGATGGCCTTAACCATACTTCTTAAACTATCGTAATCAGCATCTGTTGTATCAACGACACCTTCAACAGAGTAAATCCGCTTAAAGATCTCTTTACCCTTTTCAGTACCAATAAACTTTTTAACAGCAGCGATAAACTTATCTGTGATTTCTTTAGATAAATCCTTTCTGAATACAAATGGGTCATTGGGGATTTTTCCAGTAGTCGTAACGATTTTAATTTTCTCTTCTACATCAGGAAATTGAACTTTTACTCGCGCGCGTGCATCTCGAATTGTTCCATCTTCACTGGGAGCAGAGTAGTAAGTTGCACCTGCTTCTACCTGTTTTTGGTAAATCATTATAACGACATTGTCGTGTTTATTAGCAAATGTAGTGTTTCCCGGTTCAATACCAGCGTCTTTCATCATCTTAAGGGGAAACATGTAGCCTGAAGTAGATGAAGGGTCTACGAATGCCATTTTTTTTCCAGCAAGATCGGAGACTGTATTAATGTTTGAATCGACATGGGCAAGAATTTGACCTTGGTAGTAATCATGACCATATCTTAGGACTCTTAACTTCGCCGATGCTCCGTACTTATCATTGGCCATAAGGTAGCCAAATGAATTCATCACACCAATATCTGCTCTTTTAGAACCAAATGCCTCAACGACTGCAACGTAGTTGGTTGGAATACCTGTTTTGAATATGAGGCCAGTTTCTTTTTCTAAAAAGTCGATAAACTCTCGAGAGTTTGAAGAGATCGTATCTGCATCCACTGAAGGGGTGAAATAAAGCTTAACTGGGTTATCTTTTGTTCCTAGTGGGGCATCGTTTTGACAACCAAATACGCAAAGTAAGAAGAAGATGACCGAGGTATTTCTGAGAAAGTTTTTAAGTAGGGAAGGCATAAGGCTTATTCCTAATCGTCTATCGGTGGGTGGGGTTTTTACTAAGAGCTAACCTATATCTAAATCGTCGGAAATTGTCAGTTTAGTTTTCTTAATCAGTTCATTTTGTTTCCGCATTTTTTGCCTAGGAATTATATTTAGTCTTTCTGCGTTACGTGCAAGCAATCAATGTACCGAGGAGTCTCTCATACGCTTTAATAAGGAATAGACTATGAGTTACTGCAGAACCTTCTCTGTCTTAGTGGGAATTGTTGTATTTTTAAACCCCATATTTGCTAAAACTTATTACTTAGGCTCGGGTATTAACGTTAAGCAGCGTTCACAGCTAGTTCATAAAAATGACAAAACCTGGAAACTCTACGCAACGTTTTCCAAGTTTGTGGCAGAGAAATCTATTGCATCTCCTTTAAGAGGGGATTTTGTTTCGCTCTCAGTTAATGGGTTGAAGAATGCTCAGACTCCGGGAAAGCCTCAACTTCCCTATAAATCATTTTTAGTAAAAGGGGCGCCTGAAGACTTAAAACTAGATGTTTCTTTTAAGAAAAAACATTTCTTTAAGGGGCTCAAGAGTTTGCCAGCTCCTCTCAAACCTTGTCGGTGTGAGAAAAGTTTAAAGGCCAATCAAAATCTTTATCCTGTAAATGCTGAGGCCTATAACCAAGATGAGGGCAAGTTAGTCGAATTGGTTGATCTAGGGGATTTCCGTGGAGAAAGACTGACTCAAGTAGTAGTGCGGCCCATTTTACAAAACATTAATGGACTATCTGTTTATGAAGATCTTCAGGTTGAAATTCATAACCCATTTGGCCTTAAGGCAACGGCAGTTGGGACAACTAATAACTCTATGTTAGTCGTAGCACCAAAAGTTTTAAGTAAAGGTGCTCAGGCCTTTAAGGTATTCAAAGAAGAGTCGGGTCTGAATGTTCGGCTAGTTTACTTTGAAGATGTTGCTACAAATGCTACAGGACTTAAAAATTATATTCATAGTGAGTATAAGCGCTCTAGTTTTCAATATACTGTGCTTATGGGTCACTCTGGTATTCTACCTGCATTAAGTGTTGCTACTTCTTCCGATCCTAAAACCCCAAGTGACTATCCTTATTTTACGATGGGAGGATCACAGGATGTTTTTCCAGATGTTTTTTACGGGCGTATTGTTGCTGATACTAATGATGAAGTAATTCTCCAGATTGAAAAGATGGAGGAGTACCGAGATAAAAGCTGGAGTGATAATTCTGGTGCTAAGAAGGCCATTGGTATTGCGAGTAATGAAGGCTGGGACCCAACAGATGTGCAATATATGCAACGAATGCTTTTTCCTTTAGAGAGCTCTCTTGGTTTTACAACAAATTATTTTTTTCAACAAAACTCTAACGCAATCGTGAAGAACATTAACAAGTCTTTTAATGATGGGGCACGCTGGTTTAATTATATAGGGCATGGTTCTGGTAATAGTTGGTCATCGATTGCCAATGGGGAATATAACTCTAATGACATTAAGGCCTTGCGACCAGGTGCTGTTAAGCCGGTAATTATAGATGTTGCTTGTCAAAATGGACGCTTTAGCTACGAAGGTAAGCTTGGTGAACGTTTTATGAATACCAGCTATAAAGGAAAACCAGTAGGAGCTGTAGCTTATTACGGTGGTTCAGTTGATATTAGTTGGGACCCTCCTGCAATAATGGCCGTGGCCATAGGGCGGGAGCTTGCCACACAAAAGACCCAAGGTTTATTTGAATTGATAATGAAAGGTCAAAGGTACTTAATCGAAAACTACGAAGATATAGAGGCATCTCGAGAGAACCTCTTGTGGTACCATCTTTTTGGTGACCCATCACTACAAGTGAACGGATATTAATTTTTCAATAGGAGAGTATGAAAGGCACCGATAGGTATCTCATTGAATCTGTCTATCAGACCCACTTTAAGCGTAATAGCTTGGTGGGGCTCTTCGGTTGTAGTGCCTTTTTGCTATGGACGTTATTTGATTTTGTCTTAGAAGAGCCACTTGCTCTTCTCTTCTTCATTTTAAGGTTGTTTATTTTTTGTTTTGGTAGCTCCATTTTTCTCCTTCGAAAAACGAGTTGGTATTTTCATAATCATGTAAGAATAAATAGCCTCATCTTATCCTTAATGGTGGCCGTGATCCTCTATATGACTTCTGTTTCCGAGAACCCTTTAGGCTACTTTAGTGGTGTTGGCTTTATTTTTGTTTTGTATCCAATGATTGCGGTTTCTGAAGTCAAATACGCCATACCATTAGTGTTTGTGCTGTTAGGGGGCGTAATCTTAGACCATGGTTGGATATTAGCGCTCAGTGAAGTCACTCGTTATTCACTATTATTTTATTTTGTAACGGCGGTAATCTTCTCTCTCTTAGGCCTTTATTTACGATTTAAGGCCGCTCTTGA
>JAFMBV010000062.1 GCA_017858255.1 Bacteriovoracaceae bacterium | reverse complement strand
GTATTTTATGGCGATTTAAAACCGAATACTCTCAACCAAAAACCCTAACAAAAATTAAAAGATAAAAACCGAATTTCTTACACTAAAAGCTGATCTGTCATAAAACAGACTTAATAAGAGGCCTATGAAAACTAAACTGATTCTATTCGTATTTGTTTTAATTGCTCCATCTGTGCTTGGGCATGACTATTTCTTTAATCTTCGTGAAGGAGAATCTCGCTTAATTGGGGATTCTGAAAAAGCTCGAGTCAGGGCCATGTACCAAAAGTATGGTAAGAATAAACTAGAGGGTCACTTTACTGATATGTTTCAAACTAAAGAGATTGCTACTTGTGCCAGTGTCGTCGTTAAAAAGCTTACTTTGCTCGAAGCACAAGTTGATGGTAGGGAGTCTTTAGTCTATGTCATAAGAGATCTTAATATCATAGATGATATAGCTCTTGATATTATTTTAAAGAGAAACAAAATTAAGTATGAAAAAAGTTTTCCTTCTTTGAAGAATGGCTCTATTAATAAAAACAATATTAGAGAGGGTTATTTAAAGTTTAAAAAACAGGTTATGGACGGAAGATGTTCGGAAAATGCTTATAGTAGTCTAGTTGGTTTTCTCAATGATAAAGGTTATACCAAAAATGGTCACCTAAAGGCGGCCAACTCTGTAGCTAAAAAAATGGGGTATATAACAAAAAATGAATATAAAGTTCTTGAAAGTTTTCGTAGGGCCAAAGTTCATCACTGGCCTTTAACTTTAAAAGATTATAGTCGCAATCTTAGTGCTCTTCGCCGTCAGATCGATTTATATGGTTATGAAGAAGGGAACTTTGTAACCAAAGAAAACAAAAAAGCAAAGATGTCCTTAAGGCAATACCTTTATTCTAACTATGATTATTTACAAATTTTAATGATGGGGGATCTTGTTGAGAAAATGCGGAAGAGATTAGAATCGTTCGATATTTCAATCCTTATTAGATATGCAGATGATGAGCAAACAGAAGTCATTCCGCTTGAACCGACTGAAAGGTTTCGTTTTGTTCTCAAACTATTAAGAAAAGAACTAGCACAAATTAATTCATCCAACATCTTTGAATTCTCAAAAGCTAATTATGCTGTTGTTATCACGGCCTCTTATGAAGTCGGTTCCGTTTCAGCGGTAGAACTTGAGGAACTGGCAAGTCTAGAGGAAATTTGGAATCCAAAAAGATCTCGTAAGGATCGAATGATGAGCTGGGGCAGAATGTTTGGTCGAGTCGCGTCAGTTATTATACCGGGACCATTCGGGTTTCTCCCAGTTCTAGCTGTGATGGTTGTTGATGGGATTGTTACTGAGCCAAAACCAGATAGTGATCAAGACATAAGTTTATTCTAGGAGATAAAAATTGAAAAATTGGAAAACAGTACTTTTAACCTTATCTATAACTCTCTCTTCGCAAATTTTTGGATTTGAGATCGAAAAAAATGTTGTGGCTCGAACCAAAGAGTTTGAAGCTAAAATAATGACTCGTAAATTAGTGGATCTAGAGTCTATTGATAGTTATGATGGTAAGTTCTTTAAAATTGTTTATAAAAAGAATGAAGAGGCCATAAAGTTTTATGAACACGATGGCCATACTCAACTAAAAGCAGCGACGACTTATTATCATCTAAATAAAGCTAGAAAATATTTTGTTGAAGTACTTAAATCGGAATTTGTAAAATCACTACCTAAGCTTACAATTAGAATTGATATTCTCAATAAATTTTCGGAGCTAGGGCATTTTGCAAACGACAATCTTGATCCCCAGTTTAATAATGCCCTCTCAATTCCAGCAGGGCTAGGCTATCCACGCCGAAGAATTGCTCCTTGGAATAATGAAATCTGGTTTAGACCCTCCAAAAGAATACATATCAGTGAGCTTGGTGGTAATGATAGGGATAAAGTGCAATTGAAGTACATCCTTAAGGCGTATCGAAATCAAACTCATATGGTTAGTTTTCAAAATTTTCTATCTAAACTTCTTTTAGGTGATGCTTGGTCTTCTAGTGCCTCGACAGTTTCTAATGTTATGAGATTGGCTGGAACGAGTGTGATTGTAGAAGGGATCTTCCAGTCTACAGGTATTGCAGTGGACCTTTTTAAACAAAAATATTATCGACTTGATAGTGCTCTCGTACCTGAGATCATATATCACGAGTTTGCTCACGTGGCCTTAAGTGATCATCTTGCTATTACTCATTCTTCTCCAGTAAATGAAGGGATGGCCGATTATTTTGCTGGTAAGATTGCAAACTCAAAACAACTGGCCACCAAAATTAAAGACTATAATCTTTTTAGTGGAAAAAAAGTTCGTAAAAAACAGATGTATCGGTATGAGTTTGAAAGCCAAGAGTATGCAAATGCTGACTTTGTTTTTGGTCTGCTCTACGAAGCTGAAAAGATTGCTGGAGAAAAAGGTCCTGTCATGCTCTATAACGTAAGAACCAGAATTGAAACTGATAGCTCTATTCGTAATAAGCTCTTAGACGGGATTCTTCGCTCATGTCAGCTACATTGCCCTATTCCTGGTTTAAATCATATCCAGCTTTTAAAGCTTTTTCATTATAAAGGGATTTGATTTTTAAAGGATCCTTCTGTTCCAGATCAACTCCTTTATATTTAAGGGAGTATGGTCCTTTAGATTAATTTTTTTTAGTGGAATGGTTGTCTTCTACAAAGCTTAGGGAAATAGAACGTATTTAGCACTTCGTTAGCACTTCGGGAACTTGATCCGTCGCCGTACTGAGGAAACCCAATGTGCTTGCATAAAATAAGGGAGGTAGTTTTCTGTAAAGAAACTTCCTTTTTCTCTTCTTAAGAATTCTTCAATAAATATCTAATTTGCTAATCAATAGACTTCCTCTGTTTATGAGAATTGTTCAATAAAAATAAATTTAATTTTAAAAGAATGAAAAAGATCAACTTATAAATTGTTTCAAGTTAGAGACGTTTTTTAACGAATGAAAGAAAACTGGTCTCAACAATTTAACTATTTCCTTGGAGGAATTTATGCTTAAAAAAATTATGGCTACATTAGCTGTTTTTAGTCTTGTATCAGTCAGTGCCACTGTACCTGGTAATAACCTAAAACGTGCGATTGACGAGTTTAACTTTGCTGTCACAGTAGACTGGGATCAACAAGATACAAAGTTTTATAATCAAGCTGTTAATGATTTGAAGAGATCGATTGAAGACCTTTCTGAAAAAGGGATGACAAATGATGAAATTATAAATGGAGTAGTCGCTTCTGTTAAGAATAAGAAACAAGCAGCTGAGCTACAAAGAATGGTAGGACTTCTTCGCTCAGATGAAATGACAAGAAGTGAAGTTGCTAATTTTATTGCAGAAAAAGTTCGTTTAACTCAAGGTGAGGGAGCTAGCTACCAAGGTGGCAGAGAAGGGCATGGTTTGAAAATGCTTATTGTTATCGGAATCCTTGTCGGTATCTCCATTTACATCATTAGAGCGCATGATGATGATGACGATAGCGATCATGGTGGAAACGGTTGTGGTAACGGAAACGGCAGCGGTCATGGAAGCGGTCATGGAAGTGGCTACGGTAGTGGTTATGGAAGTGGCTACGGTAGTGGTTATGGAAGTGGCTACGGAAGTGGCTGGTCCAAGTCTTCATGGAATGAGTGCATGGTTTACTAGATTTTAATTTAATGCCCTCTTTCAGCTTTTGGGAGAGGGTTTTAAGGCCTGCTTAGGGCCGACCAAGTGGTTAACTATAGGCTTTTTGTAATAAATTTTTAGGTACTTAGAAAACGTTTCTTTCTATTTTCATGCCCATGCTGATCCCCATGTAAAATTTGAATGGTCTGTCTCAAATCCCAGGAGCTTATGATAGATTTTCTCACTAATTAGGGAGAAAATCATGACCAGATCATTCACGAAGGTACTTTTAGCACTTTTTATAACTTCTTTAATCTCAGGTCTACACGCCGAAGACCAAACGGATCTCACGGCCCATAGAGTTGCCGATAAGTTTGAAAAGCTTGACCTCACAGGTCTTCCTTCGTGGAGTAAAAAGGAATATAAAAAGCTCTTTAGAGAAATTAGAGATAAGAAATTTTTATCCTATGACGGTGAGAAAAGAAGAATCCCTTGGTTATTTGTGAGGGACGGCTGCCACATGAGAGCGACTCACTTTATCGAAGAAGCCGTTAGGCTAGGGCATGATGAACCTAAGAAAGTCTTTGTTTTTGGATCACTAGAGATGAAAGGAAACATTATTCCGCATGGTTCTGTTGAGCCTTGGTTCCATGCTGCCCCTATCGTTCAAGTCGATGGAGAAGCAATGGTACTTGATCCTTCAGTAAGCTTCTCTCGTCCACTTTCTCTTAAAACTTGGGCGGATCGAATAGTAAAAGACAAAAATAAAGTTATCTACTCAATTTGTGACTCTGAGACCTATCTTCCAACTTCAAAATGCACAAAACCAGGGCCTTTAGACAGAGTTCGACTAAATCAAGAGACTCAGCTTTTCTTAAAATTTGAAAAAAATATATTAAAGTATATTGGATTGGATTTTCTTGATTAAACTAGAGTTAGTACTTAAATACCCAAACGTTACTATTGTCAGAAGCTTAATCTAACCATTCATACTTAACTGTTTTATTGTAATTTTTTACATTAGGGAAGAAATACTCAAAAATGAGATCCTCCTCATCTCTAGGATCCTTACTTATGGCATGTTTTACATTACTTGGAATGTGAATTTTGTCACCGGCACTTACTTTAAACGTTCTTTCGCCAACTTGGATAGTGCCAGCACCCTGCCTAATAAAATACCATTCTTCTTGAACATGCGTATGAAGAGAGTGGGTTCCTGCTTTAAGTCTAGCAAAACCCCATGTCCCTGACGGTGATTCTCTATGATGGGCAATTTCAGCATTACTTCTTTTTGGGTTCCAAATGACCCATTCCGTTTCTTCTATCTTTTTTACGAAACCTTTAGCTATTAAAAGGTTCATGTTTGAATAGCACCCTTCCTGAACACCTAAAACAGGAATCGTAAAAAAGCCTAAAGAGAGAAAGAGAATTAGCATTAACCGATATAACAAATAAAGCCCCTTTTTTTAAATTATAGCTTAATTAATCAATTAATATTACTTTAGTTAAATTGTGGGGAAAAAATATCCGAAATTTTGGAAAAAATCGTATAAGGTTTAACTAGACTTCTAAAACTTGGTTTAGCACTGTTGTCCATAATTATTTCATAAAACATTCTTAGCTTTTCAAAAAAAAATAACTCAAAAAATGCCTTGTTTCCTCTTTCTTGGAGTTTTTATTTGGTAGGAAAAGGCTTCATTTATCTTCCCTGTTAGTGTTACTCGTGGTGATGGTTGTCAGGACAAAATGCTTAGTTTTTGATCTTTGAGATATATCAACTTAAATGAGAATGTTTTCCGTATTTGTACTTGGTGTTAATTGCTATTGTGAACTGTGTTTTAAAACACTTAGCATTTACTTTCGAATATAGTTTTCTCAGGCTATTTCTTTAGTCTTTTTGATTGGCTTGTTGCCTTTAAAGTCTATTTACTAAAAACAAAGATAAGATTTAAAAAACATGACATTATCAAAGAAATTTTCGTTTTCAAAAAACATCCTCTTGGTATTTATTGGGATTGAGTTGATTTTTATAAGCGCAATTTTTATAAATATTAGGAATATTAAATATACGCAAGTGACAATGAAGAGACTCGTTGAAGTTCGTATTCCAACCTCATTAGCAACATATAATATCATCAGTGAGATTAATCAATCTTTAGCGGCTTTAAGGGGATGGGTTATTCTTGGAAGTGAGAAGACAAAAAAAGAAAGGGAGGAGTCTTGGAGAGCGATTGAAGAAAGTTTGACTGGGCTAGATAGCTACTCAAAGGCATGGACAAGCCCTGCAAATGTAGGGAATTTGGAGAGCGTTAAGAAGAGTTTAGAATTATTTAAAATTATCCAAAGAAATATTGAGACCATTGCTCACACAAAAGAAAATTTTCCAGCAAACAAGGTATTATCTAATGAGGCAGTACCTCTTGCCAAAATTATGATTGAAAATATAACGAAAATGATCGATCGTGAAAAAAAACTATCCGCTAGTAAGAAAAGAAAAGAGATCTTTGGGGTTATGGCAGATATACGGGGCGCACAGGCGGTTTCCTTTTCATTAATTAGGCCTATTTGTTAACTGGCGATAAAAAATATGAAAATGAATTTCATGTAATGTGGCTTGAAGAAAAGAACGTGGTGAGGAAGTTGGGTCGTATGAAGAGTATTTTAAGTACCTCTCAGCTTGATGATTTTTCAAGTTTTTCTAATGCTTACGAGAAATTTAAATTGCTACCCTTAAAAATGATAAAATTGAGAAGTAGTGTAAACTTGAATCAAGCAAACTATTTACTGGAAACTGAAGCTATGCCTATGGCATCTGAAATCTTGATTATTCTTAACGATATGCTCGAAAATCAAAAACAACTTATGCAAACAGTTATAAAGGGTTCAGATGACAATATGGCGAGAAATGGTCTCATTGCTTTAGTAATCGGATTTATACTTTCTAGTTCATTATTCTTATTCTGATCTCTTAATCAGCAAAATTAGTTATTCGATATTAAAGGTTTTTAGCTTACTCTTTGCGCCCGATATAAGGGTGACTTGAGATTTGGAAACAGAAAAGTGCTTGGATAACATTTCAATAATTCTAATATTTGCTTTTCCATCGACTGGCGGTTCTTTTACTCGAATGACCAGATGATTTTCAAAAACCTCGATACTCTCATGCTTACTTTTTAGTTTTACTTGGACCCGTACTTTCAATGGTCAGATTACCGGCCGTTATCCGGATATTCTTCTGCAGACTCGGGATCTACTTCAACGACTTTTAACGAACAGCCATAGCGAGGGTTTTTGTCCATTCTTGCCATTGCTCTAAAGTTTACACCTCTGGCAGAGACTTCTTTTCTATTATAGTCGACTTCAAATTTGGAGAGGATACGGGCCTCTTTTGTTACCATGCGACAGTATTGCTCCGTTTGTTGAGAGACAAAAATACAAGAGCACATTTCTTTTGCAAGACCTGCTGAAGGAGCTTCTGTATATTTACAACCAGAGATAGTACCTAAGAGAGTGATAAAGAAAAATAATTTCGTTAGTGATTTCATTATTTGTCCTCCACAAGGCTAGCGAGGAGTAATTTGTACATTTTATCTCTTTTCAACTTCTTTTTTGGTTTTCGTCCATCACTACCCATGCGCACGATAATTAGACCTTTGGAAGGTATAACTCCCATTGTTTGCCCACGAAATCCCATCGCTTGATAGAGATCATCTGGTGCACTTGGATAGGGTCTTTGCTTATTCATTTTAAGTTTTTTATTAAGCCACCAATAAGCACCATAAGATTCGACATTGAGGCGTTCCTGTCCATCTTCTGAATTTCTTTTAACAAGTGCGGGTGCTACAGTTTTAGTCGCGAAGTTTGCCCACCACTCTGGAAGAATTCTTTTTTCTTCCCACACACCCTCGTTGAGCATGAGGAAGCCAAGCTTAGCGTAGTCTTTGGCAACTCCCCAACCGCCACTTCCACCTAGGAATGTTTTGGACTTATCTCTTTCAAAAACAACGCTTGCCATATTCATGGGAGTAAAAAGAGCATCCCAAGGAAAGTTTTCATAAACACTTAGGTTATTGATGGCCTTCTTAAGCATTCCCATGGCCAGCATGGGCTCATGGGTGCCGTAATTAAACTGCTCATCAGGGGCATGCTTCATCTCAGTCTTGGCCACTTTTAAGGCGACATCTTTATAAGCGTCCTTTGAATAATAGACAAAGATAGAATCACTAAGAGCGATATTGATGGGGTTCTCTTCATAAAATTTGAAGCCAGAGCTCATGTTGATTACATGGCGAAGGGTGACATCGCGGGCCTTCTCTCTATTCATTTCGGGGTAGAGGTCTTTGGCCTTGGTTTCGAGACTTATATGACCCTTTTGAATTGCCGCACCGATTAAAGTGCTGGTCAAACTTTTTGAAAATGACCAAAACATATGCTTCTTTTTAGGATTGTAACCTCGGTCATAACCTTCATAGACAACATAACCATCTTTGATAACGACATAGGCGTCACTCTTGTGATTGCCTTCATCTTCCCACACGTAATCGAGAAGCTTCTGAAATTTTCCACGATCAAACCCTGCGTCTTCAAGACTTTTTGTGCGCCAACTCTTAGTCGGCCAATAGTCACCATAATGGGGAGGTGTTGTTGCTGTAAATGAGGGGAGGGAGTAAAGGGATAGTAGAAACGAGAAAATAAATCCGATAAGTTGGTTTGATTTAATAGACGCCATATCTTCCTCTAACGTTCATGTATGATTTGGGGTCGCCACGAAAATACATGATTGTTTGCGCCGTGTCAATGTTGAGCACGGGTTGTCTGTAATTTTTAAAAGATACGACATTTTGCTCCCAAAAGATCTACTTGTAGGGCCTCTATCCTCATAAAATCTTACATTCTGGCTTTTTTCCAACGAACGACCGTTCTGTTGTCTTGGCAAACTCCACCAATAGAATGAAGCTTCTGGAAATATAAATCAATGTTGAAAAGAGGCTCGACATAATTCGTGTTGCCGCACCGAGTAGGACGAGAATTTCTCGCCAAAGATGGGTCTCTTTGTCACAATGGGGGAATGAGAATTCCCCCATTGTTTTATATACTTTTACTCTTCATTCTAGGCTGCTCTCAAGCACCTAATCTCAAAAAAGAAAATCAAGACTTTTACCAGTTGGCCCAAAGAGCAAAAACTACAATGCTTAGTCCAGAGTATAAACGATGGTTGCAAAATAAGCGTGAGGGCATAAATATTGAGTTGGCGGCAATGGGTGGTCAAGAGAGTAGAGAAGGTCGTGTATTAGATCAGCATGACCTCATGACAGAAGGCTCCACAACAGTTGGTGGTCCTCAGGATATTCATGGCTTTAAAGCGGATCGTAGTCGTCAAAGTTTAAAAAGATTAGATAACCGCAAAAAAATGCTCGAAAGGCATCTTTTTTATATAAACAGTCAGCTCTCTCAGCTTGATTCGTCCCTTAAGTATTAGCGGCAATATTTTCCCCTAGAAATTAATTCCCTTCCTCTACCAGTCGGCAGACCAAAACTGTCCGATAACGAGTTGATGAACTGCGCTTATCCAAGGAGTAGGATCGCATGCGTGTAGCTACTAACGTGGTGGGGATTAATTCTCGTTCCAAGTTAGAAAAAAATATTTCTGATCTTGATCGGCAAAACAGAAGTTTGGCCACGGGAGATCGTATTTATAGGGCGGCCAACGATCCATCGGGACTAGTGATTTCTGAAGGAATGCGCTCCAAAATGCGTTCTTCTAGTCAGGCCCAAAGAAATGCTGGGGATAGTATTTCCCTTATTCAAGTAGCGGAAGGTTCTTTAAGCTCTGTGCAGTCTATGGCGGCAAGAATGAAAGAGCTTGCTCTTCAAAGTGCCAACGATACTCTCGGCTCAAAAGAGAGGGCATTTGTTGATAGTGAGTTTCAACAGATGAAAAGAGAGATCAAGCGCATAATCTTGGCGAGTGAGTTTAATGGAAAGAAAATTTTAGATCGTAATGCTGGTCTCTATGAATTTCAAGTTGGCATAAATAGTGATGGAGCAGGCAATCGCGTAAGTTATGACATGGGAAAGGTTTTAAGATCTGCAGAGAAGGTTAGCCTTGGTAGTGCTAGTGTGCGCACAAAGGCCGGATCTCAAGCAAGCTTACCTCAGGTCGATCAGATGCTCGCTGAGTTGGGAGGGGCGCGTGCCTTCTTGGGAGCCACTCAAAGTAGAATGGAGTCTACGATTCAAAATTTGTCCGTGTCGAGAGAGAGTACCGCTGCATCTCACTCAAGAATTAGGGACACAGATGTCGCAAAAGCGACCGCAGAAAGGGCCATCTCCTCAATAAAAACAACCGCTTCGACCAGTGTTGTCACACAAACAAATAAATTACCTGAAGAGGTAAAAAGACTTTTGTGATCTTGGGAAAAGTTTTTTAAAATAGTTCCATGTTAAAAACTTTTCAACTTATTTTTATATTAACTTTTAGTTTCACTATCCAAGCAGACTTTGAATCTCTGTGCTTTGATTTAAATGGAACCTTGGAAAAAGGTCATAAGTGTCCGAACACTTCTGTTCCCCTTCTTACCAAAGTTTGTTTTTTTGAAAATGAATATGGAGAAAGCCATTTTACAGATGGCTGTACGGGGCCAAGTGGTGGTCATAATAAGTTATTTTTAAAAAGTTGTGTCAAACATGATCTCTGTTATCACCACGAACCAATGAGTAGTGGCAAGACTCAAAAACAGTGTGACATAGAGTTTCGCGATAATATCTTTAAGGCATGCTTAGAGGCACCAGATCGTAGCAAATGTGAGAAGTGGGCCCGACTTATGTATAAAAGTTTACGAGCATTTGGTAGTCTCGCCTATCGCTGTGATAATAAGTTTGTTTCGGATTACTATCAGTATCTTTAATAGTGCGCTGGAATTTTAACAGTAAAAGTAGTGCCTAGCCCTTCTTTCGATTCAACAGATATTTTTCCATTGTGCACACTAACGATGTGTTTAACGATGGCGAGTCCTAGGCCAGTACCTCCAGCTTCGCGTGATCGACCTGAGTCTACTCGGTAAAATCTTTCAAATAAACGTTCGTGATGTATTTTGGGAATACCATGTCCAGTATCTCTAATTTTTAAAATATCCCACTTTTTATTTTCCGATAACTTCCAGGTTATAAAAAGTTCGCCCTCTTCTGGTGTGTACTTGTAAGCGTTTTCAATCAAGTTCGTAAGCACTTGTTCCATGAATGGGGGATTAACCCAAACTTTTTCAATGTCATACTCTGTGTGAACCAATATCTTTTTTTGGCGATAACTTTGTTTTACGTTCATCAAGACATTGTCGGTTAGGTCTTGGGGGTGCATCGATTCTTTTGCAATTTTTTGTTTAGATTCAATAACGGAGAGGTGCAAAATATCATTAAAGAGAGTTGTGAGACGGTCAGCATTTGCTTCGAGCTTATCTAAGAATGGCATCACATTAACATGATCTTCAGGGGGCGTATCTTTAATAACCTGAGTGAAGCCTTTTATTGCCGTTAAGGGGGTCCTTATTTCATGACTAACATTGGCCACAAAATCCTCTCTCATTTGATCAGCAAGCTTTCTCTCAGTTACATCATGAAAAACACCAACTGCGCCAAAAATATCGCCTTTTTGATCGAAGAGAGGGTTAACCTTTACATCAAAGAAGGAGTTCCTTTTGCCGCCTTTTATTGGAAGCTCAATATTTCGCCTCTTTACGGGTTCTCCAGTAAGCAAACAATCATTAAATAGCGTTTGAAGTTCTATATCATTAGTAATTTCCCAGATTCTAAAGCTAAGAATGTCTTTGTCCTTAATAACCTTAGAAAGAAAGTTTTTCTTAAAGTGATGGTTGGCAAAGAGAATATCTTCATCAAGACCGACTGCGAGTATGGAATCAGTAATGGATTCCATAACTGTCCCCATCTTCTCATTTTCGTTATAGAGCTGTTCAATATAGCGTTCAAGACCTTCTTGAGCTTGATCAAGAGTTTTTTCGACGATGCCCCATTCATCATGAGGATTGAAACTGACGGCCGGCATTTGATCTTTTGTCACACGTTTCATGCGATCTACCTTTTTGAGGATAGAGCGCAGGGGAGAAGATACTTGAAGAGAGCCCCATAGACTTACTAGGGAGCTGAGGATTAATAAGGGAAAGAGGAAGATGAAAATGGAGCGATCAAGTTCCTTCATTGCGCGGTCAAGTTTATGAAGGGGTACCGTTTGTCTGATTATGTAGCGCTCTTTTATTCCACTGATTAGTGTGTCGATACTAACGGCACCGTAAATCATATTCGTACCGGCCACCTGTTCAAATCGTATCTGACTAGAAAAACCAAAGCGTAGAGCATCTTGAATCTCTGGATAATTTAGCTGGTTTTCCATGAGTTCGGGTTTTAAATAATTGTCGCAAAGAACTTGCCCTTCAGTGTTGATGAGAGTGTAGCGTGTGGTCCAATTGAGCTTTAAGCTTTTACACCAGTTAAGAGGTGAAATATTTTGAGTCTGAATGGAGTTCTTAATAAGAGTAAGGGATTCCTCAAGCTGCTCTTCGGCTTGAGTCGTTATATACGTCTTGAGATAATATCTTGCCATCCAGGCAGTAGAGATTATCACCAAAGAGGAAACCAATATTTGCATCAGAGCAAGCTTTCGAAAAAAGCGCCAAGGAAGAGAGTCCATAAGAACGTTAAAGCTTGCCCCAAGCTCTGCAGAGTTATTGTCTCTTTTAATTATTAATCTTTTAAGATTCTGCGGCCACGCGATAACCAATACCTCGTATCGTCTCAATGAGTTTGGCATAATCCTTTAGCTTTTTTCTAAGGCCAAAGATATGCGTGTCTATGGTTCTGTCTGTAACATGGACAGGACCGTCTTGAATATATTCTACTAGTTGATTTCTTGTGAGCACCTTGCCTGGTTGTTTAAGAAAGGAAACGAGGAGTTTGTATTCGCTTAAGGTAAGGTCAAGTTCACGCTCTTCAATCCAGGCCTTACATTGATTGGTATCGACCTTTAATTTGTTAACAGTGAGTAGCGAATTCTCAATACCTTCTGCATTTGATTGCAGGACTTCCGCCCTTCTTAATAAGGCGCGAACTCTTGCCATCAGAATCGTTGTATCAAAAGGCTTGGTGATATAGTCGTCGGCACCGGCGTCGAGACCTTCAATAATATCCTCAGGTCTTGTCATCGCAGTAATCATAAGAATTGGCATCGCCTTTGTTTTTTTAAACATACGAAGAAACTTACAAATCTCAAGACCAGAGGTACCGGGTAGCATGCGATCTAAAATATAAAGATCCGTTTGATGATCATTATTTTGAATTTGTTCCAAAGCTTCGGCCCCATCAGCAATGACAGTCACGTTATGACCCTTGTTCTTAAGTTGGAGACTTAAAATATCAGAAATGTCTTTTTCATCTTCTACGATAAGAATATTGGCGTTCATGGGATTTCTCCTCAAGTTAAATAAATACTAGATTACTCATCTATATCATTAAAAATGGGCCAAATACCACCCAATAGAACCATATCGATATTGAGGTAGGTTTAATTATTAGAATCTTGTTCCTTTGGTAACTTAAGGCCAACCTTGGTTGTAGTTGTGCGCCGCGTTCTGTTTTCAATAGGTGGCGTCCTTTTTTAAAGTCCGTTAATCTATGGGCTTAAAATTATTAAAAAACCTGGAGTTATTTGGTGAGAAATCTTTCACTCTTTTTCATTCTTTTCCTCATTTCTGCTTGCTCTGTCTTTCAGGGTCCTTACCGCACAGTTCCCATGGCACCAGGTGAAAGTGCT
The DNA here is from genome assembly GCA_017858255.1 of Bacteriovoracaceae bacterium. Classification (GTDB taxonomy): domain Bacteria; phylum Bdellovibrionota; class Bacteriovoracia; order Bacteriovoracales; family Bacteriovoracaceae. The sequence goes on along the minus strand of JAFMBV010000062.1, from coordinate 8,333 downwards.
CAAGAGCATTTTAAAGTGGGTAAGAAGTATATGATTGCTACTCAGGGGCGCTATTCAACAAGTGCGGGCAAGAAAATGATGGAGCTCGGAGGCAATGCCATGGACGCAGCTGCAGCTGTTTCTTTTGTCATTTCTGTCGAGAGACCGCAGTCAACAGGACTTGGCGGTGGCGGCTTTCTTCTTTATTGGCAGCCTGGCATGGAGAGTCCAGATGCGTATGACTTTAGAGAGAAGGCACCACTTCTTGCTAAGAAAAATTTATTCTTAGATAAAGAGGGCAATGAGGTTCCCCGTAAGTCACTCGATGGAATATTTGCTGGTGGTGTTCCAGGCCTTGTCGCAGGAATTATTGAGTCCCATCAAAAATATGGAAAACTTCCCCTTGCAACTGTTATCGGACCCGCTATTGAATTAGCGGAAAAGGGATTCCCAGTTTACACCGAATTAGCAAAGGCCTTGAATTACAGACAAGATACTTTAAAAAGTTTTCCTGCCTCAGAGAAAATATTTTTTAAAAAAGGAAAGATCTTAAAAGAGGGTGACCTCTTGGTCCAAAAGGATTTGGCGAAAACTTTAAAGGCCATTCAAAAAAATGGAAGAGATGGCTTCTATAAAGGTTGGGTGGCCAAGGCGATTGTAGCGGAAGAACGGCGAAGAGGTGGTCTTATTCGTATGAACGATTTACGCCGTTATAATGTTGTAAAAAGAAAACCGATGAAAGGAACCTACAAAGGCAACGATGTTTATTCCATGAGCCCACCAAGCTCAGGAGGAATTCATGTTATACAGATTTTAAATACGGTAGAGCCCTTGAATCTTGGACATTATGGTATTCAAGATGCGCGTACAGTCCATTATACGGCTTCGGCCATGCAACAGGCATTTGCTGATCGTGCGAGATACTTAGGAGACTCTGACTTTGTTAGTGTTCCCATAAAAGAACTTACTTCAAAAGAGTATGCTAAAAAAATTAGGGCAAAAATTCCAGCGGATCGACCTCTCACAAAAGAAGAAGTTGGTCATGGAGAGTTTGATGGTTATGAATCACCTGAGACCACTCACTTCACAATAATGGATGCCGAAGGGCATGTGGTTACCTCTACTCAAACAATTAATGGCTACTTTGGTTCGGCGTTAGTTATCCCCGGCACAGGAATTGTTCTTAATAACGAAATGGACGACTTTGCAACGAAAGTGGGTGCAAAGAATTTATTTGGAGCCGTTGGTGGTCGAAATAATTTAGTTGAGGCGGAGAAGAGACCGCTGAGCTCTATGTCACCAACAATTGTTTTAAAAGATAATAGACCCGTATTGGCCATAGGTACTCCCTCAGGAACAAGAATCTTAACTTGCGTGGCCCAAACGTTATTAAATTATCTAGAACACAAAGCACCACTTGTTAATGCGGTTTCAGCTGTTCGCTATCATCAGCAATGGTTTCCTGATGAGCTTCGTGTTGGAGAATTCGGTCTTAATAAAGAGACTGAAGATAAGCTGCGGGCCATGGGTTACAAAATTAACCATAAGAATTTAGGCTGCCGTGTTCAGGCCATTTCTTTTGAAAATGGTGAACTCATTGGCGTATCCGATCCACGCGGCCAGGGTATGGCCGATGGCGAGTGATAATGAAGCCTAGTCAACCTTAATGGGCAAGTAAGCGCCTAGATTTTGGGCTTTATTCAATATGGGGTACTATAGAGTCAATGAAAAAGCCCCCCTTCTCCTACAAGATATGCTCAAAGCCTTTCAAGTATTTTGAGATAAGCTCTCCTCGCGAGGGCAGGATTCCTTGTTACAGTTGTTGTCCGACTATCCTTCCAAAAGAGACTGGAGATTTGGCCAAACAAGATTTTCAAGATGTTTGGAATTCTGAAAGTTATCAAGAAATTCGTCAAAGTATGGTCGATGGTTCTTTCAAGTTTTGTCGCTATGACCTTTGCCCTGAAATACAAAGTGATAATCTCCTCGATGTAGGTGCTCTTGAAGAATCTAAGGGAGATGGTGACATTTTAAAGGCCATAGAGAGGGGGATTCTTAAGGTTGACTCTCAGCCTGATGAAATAAACTTGAGTTACGATCCCGTTTGTAATCTTGCTTGTCCTAGCTGTCGAAAAGATTTTATTACCACAAATAGCGAAGCTGATGACCTATTGATGAATAGAATAACGGACCAGATACTAGGCCAAGATCTAAGTCAAACCAAGCTTATTGTCTGTTCCTCTGGTGACCCATTTGTTAGTCAGCACTTTCGAAGGCTTCTTTTTGAACTCGATGGTTCCAAAAATGAAGGACTAAGAATCCAACTTATGACCAATGGTCTGATGTTTAATCGTCAGGCCTGGGAAAGAATGCATAAAATTCACAAGAATATTGTGATGTCCTGTATCTCAATCGATGCTGCCACAAGTGGAACTTATGCGATTACTCGTAAGGGTGGTAACTGGGATACTCTTCACAAGAATCTAGCGTTTATTTCAGGTCTTAGATTAAGAGGTGAGTTGCCCTTTTTGCGTTTAGATTTTGTTGTTCAAGATCATAACTTTAGAGAGATTCCTGCTTTTGTCGAAATGGGAAAGAAGTATGGTGTTGATCAGGTCTTCTTTCAAAAGGTTGCAAACTGGGGAACCTATTCACCTGAAGAATATAAAAAGAGGTGTATCTATGATGAAGAACATCCCGACTTTAAAGAGTTTTATAAAATAATTACTGATCCTATCTTAAGGGACGATATTGTTAATCCTGGAAACTTTGGTCATTGGATTGGACCGGTGAAAAAGTCCCATCGATTTAATTTAAAGAATGCAATTTATCATAGTTTCAGAAAGCGGATACGTTGGATGAAGAGAAGGATAACGGAATAAAAAAAGCCCGCTTAAAGCGGGCTTTTTTTTAGTTCAATGTTGGGGTTACATTCAGGCGAAAAATTTTATCGCGGCTTCTTTTTATAGTGCAATTACCACCATTTTTTGTTTCGATTAGAAAGTCATAATAGTCTGGAAGAGTATCAGCAATTTCTAAAATACTTTTACCCTCATGGTCACCAAAATCAATAAAAACTTGATCCTCTTCAAGAATTCCTGTTATTGGGCTTAAGTTCTGTTGTGCCATGACTTCCCTCCTTAGAATATCTGTGGCGCTAAAAAAGCACGTAAAAATAGAGGTCGTCACTCCCTGACTATGACCTCTTGAAAATTGTTACAAGTCCGTAACACTTTGAAAAGAAAAAAAATAACGGGGAGCGCTACTCCAGTATCGGGGCAGTTGCCTCTAATTTTTATCGAAAAAGAAGCTTTTAAAATAACTTACGATGAGGCGAAACTCTTGAGGATACTGGTCGGCAATAAGAATTTTAACAAGATCTAGGGACTCAAACAGCTTTGTGGGTGGGCGAAAGGGCCTTCCAGTGATCATCGCCGAGATAACATCCATAACTGTTACAAGCATAGTTTCAAAGCCGGCGATAAGCTCTCCGCTTTGTTCTTTGCTCTTCAAATCGAGGTGAAGGTCATTGGTTAGCAAACTAAATGAATGATGATGTTGGATAATATTGATGTGATTCGGAGATAGGGGCAATCTGCCCCTAAGGATTTGTACTGAATGTTGAGCATGTCGACTCAATAACTCTTTTTCTTTTTCAGTTAAATTATCTTGATCGTATTTTTCAGCAGGAATTGAAGACATACCAATATCTTTAAAATAAGAAGTGATGAAAAGATTTTCAATTTCTTGATCAGTATAAAGTTGGGAATATTTCATCAGACCCAATAGAAAAATAGACGCAATTAGGGGCTGAGCATAAACAAAGTGATGCTTTTGTTTAATAAAATCCTTTTGCAAAGGCTCGAGTATATTGATGCGATTGATAAGAAAATAGACAAGATTTTTTGCACACTGGTGCTGAAGTTTTAGGTGCTTATCATTTGTTGGGTCTTCATAAAGGTAGCCCATGTTAATTGTCAGTAGGTTCATGACTGAACGGCCATTTTCGACAGGGTTACCAACCGATAAAGAACGGGTGACATTTAAAAGATTTTTTTGAACATTATCGATTATGAGGGGGCGATCATTTCTTTTTACAAAGAGATGGACCTGTCCTTTGGCAATGAGATCTCGTAGTAAAGGCTTGTTGGTAAAGACACCTTTTCGAAGAATTCGTTGAAAGAGACCCTCTTTAATGCCGTAAATGTCACATGGGGCAGTAGAGATAAAAAGAAGTTCGCGAATGCTTATTGGCACCACTTGAAGTGTTAGCAGGTTTTGTTTTATAGAGTCATAGCTTTCTGTGAATTCCATGGGTTTATTTTATCGTGTTTTTAAATTCTTTGCTTATAGGCAACTTAGGGAAATTCCAATGAAGTTCAGGGGACTTCTTTCGTCAGTTATAAAACTTGTAGAAAACGAGGGTCATGGAGATCTTTGGCCCTCTTGTAAAAATTGTTAACACTTTAATATTATGGTGGTGCCTTAAGGTGTTGAAATTACATCGCTTTATGACCCGTCACTTGGTCTTAACTTTGCAAGTTAAAGAGGCATCATGACGTATTCAATATTTAAAGGTCCAATTGCGGCCATTATATTTCTAATTATCACTAATAGCAGTTCTGTTTTGGGCGCAGCTAATAGTAATTTAAATAAGCGTTCCTTAGAAATTAAGTCTCTTGCACTTTTGACCTACACAGAAAGCCTCGCCATTTGGCAGAAGGAACTCGCTGATCTTTATCAAAAAATGGCCAAGTCTTCTCGTAAGAATCGAGGAGCTATTGATCCACGTTATCTTCAAGTGCTTCGCAAGAAAGTCAGAGAATATCATGATGTTCATTACCCACGCCTTCAAAAGGTTATTAATATAGAACCCGACCTTCTTAGCTTTAAAGATATGGTGGAGATGACAGAGGGTAGTACTAGTGTCAGCAAGGTTGTTAGGTTGGAGCCTCTTTTGAAAGCACGGGGAAGAATGCAACGTGGGGCCATCCGTTTCAATAAGGTTAAGGTAAAGAAATATCAAATAAATCCTAATGATAAACTTGGTTCAATATATTGGGGTCATTTTAAAAATCAATTTTCAGCAAAGATAATACTTCTTGAAGCCTATACGTTAGGCCTGTCTCCATTTATTGAAACAAAGGCTTTTCGCTCTGTTCTTTTAAGAGATCTTAAAAGTGATGTCAGCTCAGAAACTTTAGAAGAACTATGGTTTGTTACGATGGAGGAACTCTTTAAAAGAGATCATCTGGTCAAGGCCCTGGCCTTATATGAACAAGGTTTAAAACTCCAGGAAAAGACTGGCAAATTGGATCAACGATTAGAAAAAATTCTAGAACGTAGTGTGGTTTATAAAGAACTTAATCGTCGAAAAAATGATTATACATTTTTTCGTGATATGGCGAAAAATATGTCATTTATGTCGAAGCGGCGCTGGGATGCTTATAAAGAATTAGGAATAGGTGTGTTTTTTGAGGGATCAAAAGTTTTTGGTAATGTTGTTGGCTCTTTTCAATCTCGCCATGGTTTTCTCTATGATTGGACTAAAGAGCAAGAAGAGAGCGTTGCAAATGAGTTTCGTCCACTAGATATTCTTATGGAGAAGACCCCCTTTAGGTTAACCGATAAATTCATCCCAGGACATTTTGGTCACGCGGCCATTTGGGTAGGAACTGAAGAAGAGTTGAGAGCACTCGGTGTTTGGGAAAAACTACCGGAGCTTTATCGTAAGGCCCAGGAAAAATATTCTTATAAAGGGTCATCCTTTCAAAAGGCCATTCGAAAAGGTCATCGAATTATTGAAGCATTGAGGCCAGGTGTTCAGTTGAATACATTCCGTCACTTTCTGGAAATTGATGATTTAGCAGCTCTTCGAATGAGAGACTGTGAGGAAAATGAAGAACCTTTAAAATCGGATAAAAAAGATATCGATTGCTTAAATAATGGCATTAAAAGTGAATACCTTTTAAAAGCTTTTGAGCAGGTAGGAAAAGATTATGACTTTGCTTTTGATGTTAATACTGAACAAACGATTGTCTGCTCAGAATTAATTTATAGAACTTATCTTGATATAGACTTTAAAACTTCCCTCACTGTTGGTCTGCATAATATATCACCAGATCAGGTGGCGGCCCTTGCAGATGACGAGGATGATCCCTTCGCACCCTTTCTCTTTTATCATCAAGGAAAGAAGGTTGAAGAAGAGGGAGAGTCCCTGCGAAGCTTTATGAAAAATCTGATGTTTCCTTAAGGGAAACGACGAGCTCTTTATTGATAAGAGGAATTAGGCTGCCCTTAAGGGTTGTGGCATCCGCAATTTGGTCTTCGTTTGGATCTTGGTGAAGCCCATAGGTGAGGTCTATAAATTCACTTTTTTGGGGGCGATAATAACTTTTAAATAGTTGGTCCCACAAGGCCAAGGCCACTCCATAATTCTTATTAAAATGTTTCGGGTTATTAGAATGATGGATCTGGTGCATCCTTGGTGAGATGAAAATATACTCAAGATAACCAAAGCTAAGAGGGACAGAGGAGTGTCTTAAATTGGCCAAGGCAGCATTAAAGAGAAACCCAAATAAATTGACTCCCAAAATATCCATTCCAGTTACAGGTCTTTGAAAGAGAAAACTAAAGAGCGCTAAAATAAGTCCTATTGATAGGATGTTACGAGCACTTGCCATCAAGGCCTCTAAAGGATGAGTTCGATAGAGGGTAAAGGGAGTTAGCACTAATGCTGAGTGATGAGTACGATGCAATAGTCTCAGGATCGGTGTGTTGTGCATGAGGTAGTGATGAATAAAGCGAAAAAAGTCATCAATAACGAACGCTAAAATAGTTACAAAGAGGCTGACCGTAATTCCCTCAAAGGGGATAGGAGAGAAGTGGGGCATTAGCGATCTAAGTAACTTTAGTAGAACAAGGGAAGTCTGGTAGCTACTAAAAAGAAGAAGGGGGAAGAGTGCGATCTTTAACAGTGCATTGATTCCCAGAATTTTAAAATCCAGAAGGCTGCTTGGGGCTAAAAATTCTTTAAGGCCTTTCTTTCCTGTTACTATTGAAATAATCAAAAGTGCGCAAAGTAAGAATGGCCAAAAGAGTCTAGTGTCTGCTTGGCCAAGCATAAAAATTTCGCCACTAAGGTTGAGTGATTCAAGCATAACTTAAAGCTCTCATTCGGTGTTTGAGTAGTCAAACAAATAGGACTACACATGTAAGAATGGTCAATGCCTTGTAAAGCTGGCGAAAAACGAGAATATTCAAACAACTTTTTTTATTGTAAAAATATGCCTTAAGTTATTAATAATATATGTGCTCATAGAGAAAGTTAGCGAATATCTTTAAATAATTCTCCAATTCGCTAAGGTGAAAGGACCCCAAGGAGTCCTTATGTTGAAGAAGGAAACGAAAAAACAATTTCAAAAGTACCTTATGGAAAACTCTCTGAGTGATCCGCTTTATTTTGGTAAGAACCAGGTTCTTAGTTTTCATTGGTCAAATGACCTTCTGGCCAGCAACTTTGTTAAGTCGTTGAGAGAAGATGGTGAAAAATCCTTCTCCCATAGAGTTGAGAGTTTAAAGAATGAGCTAGAAGCATTAAAAGATGTTCCTTTGTGGCTAATGAGTCGAAGAGGACAAATTAAAAGTGATCTTCACAACCTATATCTAAGCTATCTTGATCCACGTTTGAAAATTCAGTGGTTTAACCTTGAGGAGATCTTGGTTTCAACGAGCCATGAGGCAGGTCCTTTTTCTTCTTTAAAGGCAATGCGCTGGTTTGATAAAAATATTTATGCAAAATTTATCTATTTAAAAATGCTTGAGTCCTGGGTACCACAAAGAAGTTTCCGGCTCAGCTTAGATATTCCTTTAGAAATACGGGCAGGTGGTTCACCATTTGACAGTATCTCAGGAAAAATTCATCAAGTCTCGGAGCACGGTTTGGTACTCTACTTGAGCTCTTGCAGTAAGGCCCTTCAATGGGGCAACGTAGATGAAATTCTCTTCTTGAAAAAAGAGATGAACCTTCTGGATGAGAGAGGAATAGAATCTTGTCTTAAGTCTAAGGAGTGGATGTCAAACCTGGAGAACTTCACCGTTAAGGGAGAAGACCTTCAGTTGATCATCAATAAAGGTCTTGAAGGCCAAGGTGATAAAGATAACTTTCTCTTTATCCCTTACTCAATGATGAGAATGCTATCAATAAGGGCCCACGAAAAATGTCTGGAAAACCTTAAGAGTCTTTTTGTTGAGACTGAAAGTACTATTCATCGTTATATTGAAGCTGCTTAAAGATTAAAGCAAGCGACAGCCCGCTCTTTATGATCTCTAAGGAGCGGTGTTTCCCTTTGGCA
>JAFMBV010000061.1 GCA_017858255.1 Bacteriovoracaceae bacterium | reverse complement strand
ATTTTGGTTTTGACTTAGTTTAAATTTAGAGTGGAATGTCTCAATACGCACTTCTATCCCTTCAATAGCATTTAATAGATTAGTAAAATATTCTTGATCAAGACCATTTTCCCATGAACTATCTTTTTCATATTTTCTTGATAGCTCGATAACTGATTCTTTAAGCCTCTCTTTATCTTCATAAATGAAAGCATTTCCATCAGCGATTACGGTTGAAAAATTCCAAGTAGGAACACTTCTCGATTGATCTAGATACCAAGTAGGAGAAATATAATCATGAGGTCCATCAAACATAATAATCAATTTACAATTATTTCTAATAAAATTTACATGAGGATTAGCCTTGGCTAAATGACCTTCCATAAAATATTCATTATTGTGACACTTCAACAAAAATGGAATTTTCGTAACATGTTTAACAACATTATCTTTACATGAAATTATCGTTCCAAAGGAATATTTCTCAATAAAGTCAATAATTTGTTCGTTTTTGTCAGATGAGAAATGTTTTGGTGTATAAATCATAAATTGTTTTTTCCAAGCTTATCGTTTTATTAAGGTTTTTCGTCTTTCCAAGCGATACTCATTGATCGCAGAAATATCGAATTTGTGAAAGTGATAAAAGTCACCGGCCCATTCTGAGAAGTCTTCATGCTCAGGATGCTTGGGATCGTTGAGTGCCTCAAGCATATTGTAGTGGGCATGAATTCCGCCCACATCATCTAATGGGGAGTCCTCTTTCCCGTCTATACAAACAGGATATTTAACGCCTTTCTTAGAATTTAAAAAGTCTTCAATTTCTATTTCATGAACCCAGTTATCACCAAAGTCATAAGTATAGGTGAAGCGATCTGTCGTCTTAGCTATTTGAGAAAGACGTTTGGTCTGGTCGTTATACCATCCCATTTCCCCAGCATCTAGTTCAGGATCACCATACTCAATACCATCGACATTAAAAACGTAGAGATGGGTACTTTTCCAAGAAAATGAAGCCTGAATTATTCTATGAAGTCCTCTCAATGGCTGAGTCGCTGGAACTTGCAGCCTTCTCCAAATCAAAGGCGATGAGTCTTTAAGTGAAATTTTTATTTGAATGACGTCTCGATAATTTTGAAAGGTCTTTCCCTTTTTAACCTTAATAGGTTCTAATGACCGAGCATCAAACTTTTTCATTTTAGGCTGCCTTAACGATAGTTGTTAATTTTTCAATGATCTCGTTTTCCCAAAATTTCTTAATTTCTTCATCTTCGTTGATCGAAATTAAAAGAACTGAGTAAAGGGCATTTTTGATAACTTGGCCTTTTTTTAATCCGGTAAGATTTGAATAGGCCTCCACGTCACGCATACCTACAGGTGAGAAATACAAATTCTTTTTCAAGATATCACCGTCTTTGAGAAGGTCAAGATCACCTGAATCTTTATAGGAATTCAATTTCTTGATTATTGGCCTTCCTTTTCTGGTATCAATGAAATTAATAAAAGTAATGGTAATCGCTCTAATAATGAGAGAGTCATCATAAACGCCAATTCTTTCTTTTAATTTCGCTAGAACATCATAGGCATTGGATGATAGAGAATATTGAACTTTAAAAAGCTCTCTATTTTCATCTTTTAGTTGATGAAGCCATTTTGAAAATTCGCTATCAATCTTTTGAGTCCATAAGGCCTTTCCTTCACTATCTACTTCGGTAGTGTAAGAAAAAGTGTTCCCTAAAAATTCTTTATTAACAGTTGTTTCCATTTTAAACCTCTTGCCTAAAGCTTTGAATTGTTACTCCCTTCAAATCACCTTTGTCGAAAAAGTAACCCTTCACAAAGTAGAATTTTGTCTCAATCTCAAAAATTCCACCAAACTGAACTTCACAATTAAACTTAAAGCATTTGTCCTCACCCGTTGTGCCATGTGGGCCATTGGTGCTGTCTCGATCAATCCACTTTAAGTTAGCTGCTTCGTCCATTCTGTAGAGGACTTGGTGAAACTCATCTATTGAAAGATTGGGAGGATTTTTTCGATCTTCCCAGTAGTCCACTTCGCCATGCCCTACAACAGCTATTAGCTTATCTAAAAATTGAAGTCCTTCGACTTCCTTTTCAAGCGTATTCATACGCCTCCTGTTTAAAGTATCACAATTGTGATACTTTTTCAATCTTATTATAATTTAAACAACTTAATATGCCATAAAGTGACCTAAATGGCTAAAATGAGGGGTTTCCCCCTCATTTAGCTCTATTTTTTAAGTCTGATAACATTATCAAGCGAACCAAATTTAGGCGTCACCTTGAAGTCGTCAGTCACTCCCTTCACATCTACACCGGCCATTCGGACGTAGATTTGAAAGGTTTTAAAATCGGCCCAGCCTCCCATTTTCATTACCTGTGTAGGTTCTGCTCCTGAGGCGAGAACATGGGTAGCAAAGCAAGCTCTTAGAGTGTGGAAAGTGACGTATTTATCAATTCCAATCCTCACTAAGAAAGCCCTTAGAATCTTTGCTGCATTTCCATCATTCCATCCCCCAGGTCTGGGAAGGACTCTTTCAGCATTGGGATGAAGCTTTCTTAGTTTCAAAAGGACTTCTTTTAAATCCTCTGAAATATGAGCGTTTCTCCAATCTGAATTTTTAGTCGATTTTATTCCCTTGATTCTTTGACTATAAGATTTTGTGATTCTGATAATGCCATTATCTAAATCAACATCATCCCAAGTTAAAGCAAAGAGTTCACCTGATCTCATCCCTGTAAGTAGGGCAACAGACCAAATGTGACACCAAGGGTGTTCTCTTAGTTCTGCTTCATAAAGAAGTTTTCTAATTTCCTCAAGAGTTAGAATCGGTTTGTACTTGTTTTTTTCAGAATCGATAACAAGTCCATGCACTGGACTTTTTACGACCTCAGTGATCAAACCTTCTTCAACACCCCATAGCCATATTTTGTTAATTGAGCCTTTGATGGCCTTGATACGGCTAGTGCTATAGGAATCAGCTACAAGAGAGTTAATGACATAACGGCCATCGGCACGTCCTAAATCTTTAATTCTTTTATCTAACCAAGTATTTGTATGATTATAGAGAGTATTGACGTGTTCAATAACGGCAGCTCTGGAATACTTCTTTCCAGCTAGTCCATTACGCGCACTGATTTCCCAACGGTGTACAAGTTCTTTCCATGTAATACCTTTGGCCTCAATACTAGCTACAAGCTCAAATACTCGCTTAGTTAGCTTTTTTTCTTCTCGTCTTGCCTCCGCGAGCGTTTCGATACCAGATTTTGATCTCTGGACTCGAACGGATCGATCTTTGCTACTGCGTTCTTGAATGTAAACTCGGTAGTAAGTCTTTCCGTCTTTTTCGTAATTAGAAATTCCCATAAATATCTCCTTGTTAGTAGTAAGAGATATCTAGGGTTTGATCCAATTCTACTTTGCGAAAATAAAGACGACGATGAAACTTTCTGGCGCGGAGTTGTCCTCTGCAAACCATCTGTCTAATTGCGTCCTTTGATTTTCTTAAGTAGTAAGCCGCTTCGGCTGTTGTCAACCATTCTAAATTGTCAAAGAGCAATGCCGAGGGTTCTGATGTTTCCTCTGCATCACTATTGTATCTATTATGGTTAGCTTTGTAACCAGCGTTTTTAATTCCCATAATTGCTTCTCCTAAAGATTTGAAAATCCGACAAGTCGAGCTTTTACCTCTTCAATCGAGCGCAAATTCCCATCCTTATCTTGGTATTCACGCACACGATTTTGGCCCTGCACAAAGACTTCTTTTCCTTTAGCAAGGTACAAATTACAAAGCTCAGCTTGCTTGCCCCAGACGATTACACGTTTCCAATCTGGCTTATCAGAGTCCAATTTATCGACTGCTACCGATAAATAACAGACAGCTTCTTTCTTTGGTGTGTAACGAAGGTCTGGATTTTTTCCAAGTCTTCCGATAAAAGTATTGTATTCAGTATTCATTTTAATTACTCCAAGATATTAATTTAAAAGTTAAGGATTAGTTAATGGAAAGCTTCTTAACCAGAAATTCTCCCATTGAAAGCTTGGTTCCATGTTTTTGATTGTACTCATCCAAAGCTTTCTCGACCTTTTCCATTTCAGAAAGACTTCCATCTTTAATCTTGTCCAAGTCCTTATCAGTGATCTTTTCGATTCCAAATAATGCTAAGTCTTTGAAGGTAATTTCTCTGCCATAGTTTTTTTGATTAACTTTTGTAAGCAGATCAAATACCTTTTCAAGAGGTTCCTTTTCTTTAGAAAGATCAACAAAGAATTTCGTCTGTTCTGGATTTATTTGGTACTCTTGTCTTTCATTTTTTGGTTTTCGTCCTCTTTTCTTTTTTTGCACCTGATTTGGTTTTGGAACACCTTCTTCTTTTTTCATATTTAATACTTCATTCATTTTAATTTTCTCCTTAAGTTTCCTGTGCCCCTGCCTTAATTGTAATTTAGGGTATTGTTAGAGCTATTCTTGACCATCTCTACTCAACTCGTTGGGGAGGGATGGTCAAGAATCGTCTCGGTAAATACCCGTTATAAAAGACATAATTGGCAGGGGCACAGTTTGCTTAACTTCATTTAACTCCAACTTAACTCTTTATGAGTGCTCATCATCACCAAACAGCTTTAAGAATGTTGTTTCACTACCTTGGTAAAAACACGTCGATTCTTGGTATTTGAAAGCTGTCACACTCAGTTTTTTATCCAGCATCAGGATAACTGCTTCCTGGGTTTCGCTATTCATTTCCTCAAGGAATCTTTTATAGGCTCTGAAAAGCGATTCTTTATTTGTTATATAGAGGACGTAGTTAAAAACTTTCTCACGTCCATATCTTCTGAATTTTTCCTTAACTCGACTTTCTGATTTTTGTGTAAGCTCTATCTCTAAAGCGAGTTTATAGGTTTGGTTGTCTTTGATTCCCTTCGCCTCAGCATCAGGGAATAAATTATCAACTGGAATTTCATGAAACATTTTTCCATCGATAAAATGGGGCGTTTTTATAAGCTCTTTTAAAACACGCCCAACGATTAAATCATGAGTTAAATTTTCATCACAGATTTCGTAGGTAAAATCATGTCCAGTAAATTTAAGGCCTTTGTTTGTTAAGTAGATATGTTTATTTTTTCTACCAAGTAATACGCCTTTGACCAGCCCATGAGTTTCTAGAGTTCGCACTTTTTTTAGCAGATTGAAATACTTGAGATCGTAACTACAAAACTCATTTAGACTTTTTATATCCATGACTTTCCATTTCCCAAGGATATTGATGATATCCTCGTAAGCTCCATGTGGTACAAAATCCACCGCCATCAATTCCTCCCCAAAGAGATTGGACCTCTTTTGGTAACCGTTCTTGGTTTAATTTTTTTATCTTCTACCTCCATTTCATTAATAAGATGCACCTCCTTTTTTAAAAACTTAACATTCTCCCAAAGAATTCTAGGGTCTATATACTTTACGTTTAAGAGATCAATTCTAGTGGGATAATGCCTTAATAGAACACATTGGCCGACATTTAGGTTTTTAATGATATTGGGATGACTAATTAGTTCTTCCACAACTCTTTGTGAGCCTTGTGCTTGTTCTTCACCATCCTTTACTCTTACTGTTTGTTTTTTAGATTCCATTGTTCCAATTGCTTCTGAAAATATTTTTGCACCGTCTTCTAATCTCTGTTTAAAAACGAACCAATTAGCTGAGTTCTCAAGAACTTGAATGCAAAGTTCTCTATCGTACTTGGCAATGTCACTGGGTGATTGAAAAGCAAAGGTTAATTCCATTTTTGCCCCTCTGCATTTATTCAATATTTCAATAAACTCATCCGTAATCACTGCTGAAAGCTCATCAATATAAATTCCAATCTTGGATATTTTCCCAACATTCACGGGTGTAATGTTTTTGTAGGTGAAATAAGCAGAATAAGAAATATCCCCAAGTATGAGCTTTCCAAGAGACCTAGCAATTTCAGCAAAACCTAGAACAGATAATCCAATATAAACGCATTTATTTTCTTCTCGTATGTCTTTAAATGAAAGGGCTGTAGTTCCTTTTAAACGTGGCCCAAAGTCCGATCGTATTAGCTTCTTTAATCGGGATAAAATCCCTTGAATATCATTTCTCGAATAGAGGGCCTCATCTTTCTTTTTAGGATCGCTAATATCAATGAGTTTCTGATAGATGTTTTCAATAGAAAGCTCTTGGCCTTCTCCTTGTAGAATAGAAATGGAATCCTCTAAGGCATCATGACAAATTTGGGCATAATGCTCTTCACTCCATGTAAAAGAGTGATGAATTCTGTCAGCGATATTGGTACTTGAACCATCTTTAACAGGGTTTAAATGACTTTTACCTTCGCCATTCCAGTATTCAGAGAATATATAAAACTCTCTACCTGTAATTTTGCAAAGGTTGATAAAATTCAAAAGCGTTTCGTTGTCTCCTTTAGGATCGATATAAACGACGGGCTTTCCTTGCTTCATATCCTCGTACATCAGAGCATCAAGAAGTACTGTTTTTCCCGATCCACTGGCCCCAATTATGGCAGTATGGGCCGATTTATTAAGCTCTGAGCCTAAAAGGTTTCTTTTTGAGGTTAATGAATAACCAATGGCCTCGTCTTGAAGAGTTCTTTTATTGTTTTTAAGAAATTCACGATCAATTTTCTGAATATCTGTTGAAGGAATCTTCCCAAAGACATACTTGTTAATTCCAAGATGAAGTCCATGAGCCATCAAATCCATTAGTTTCATTAAAAGCAGTGATAAAAGATCCATTACAGGAACAATAAATTCACCAAGCCCAAGGTCTCCTGAGTTCTTTTTATTCTTCACTGTTTTCTCCGTGGCTTGAATTTTGAGCAGAATCTGGGGTGTCTCCATAAGCGTGTTCGTAAATATCAAAAGCAGGAATGTAAAAGGTTTTAGCTCCCTTTTTTACATATCTTTCTTTGGACTGATATTTAATCAAATACTGCTTATTAACTTTGCCCTTGAGCTTTTCAGGTAGGCTTTTAACTGGAACTTCATAGGCCTCTGTTTTGTTTAAATTGGCGTCAATCTTTAAATTACCAAGACCAATTTCTAACTCGTTGGGGTTGATTTCACTTAAAGGTTTTTTCTGATCCATTAACATATTATCCAACTTGTAATTTCTAGGATCATCTTTATAAAGAGCATAGCCTGCAAGAGCCGCAACTCCTGCTCCGATAAGTCCAAAAACGGCTGCATTAGCCCCCTTACTTTCTTTGTTAGGGGAAAGAAGCGCGCCTGCTGTTGCCCCAGTCATTCCTCCTGCTAAGGAACTATAAATAATTGTTTTCTTCATCGATGAGCAGGACACAAGTGAGAAGCAAAACAATATTGGTAAAAACTTATTCATATAAAACTCCATTACTTTTCTTTATCTAAGTTGAGAGACTTGTTAAAAAAGACCAGAACCTCTTTTCCCGAATTCACATAAGAGATAGTTAGGTTTCTTTCTCCCGATTCCATGATCTTCTGCTTGGCATTTTCTGAAACACTAAGCAGTCCATCCATGATCTTATTCTTTGCAGTATTTTGGGTAACTGCTCCAAAAGGAGTGTTGACTCCACCTTTGGCCACAGAGAAGGTGGCACCTAAAAATGATGCAAATGAAGAAGTTAAAAAGGTCTTTTCTTCGCCTGAATAGTAGTAATCAGCGATAATTCCTTCAGCTCCATCTAGGTCCCAAATATCAACATCAACTTGGAATTCTTCGTCATCAAGAATTAAAAGATCACATTTTGAAGGGACTCTCTTTTCAAAACTGAACCCAACGCAGCGAAGTTCTCCATTTTCTATGTCATGATGAGAGTCAGTAATGCGAACGATAAACTTTGCCGGTTTAACATTCATGGCCAAAACAGAGTTAAGAACAAGACCTTTTACTCTTGTAAGGGCAATGACTTTATTATCTCGCTTTCTAACGATGACATTCTTTTCCTGTTTTTTTAAAAGTTCATAAATGGCCTTATCTTTTGCTAATAGATCACTTAACTCCTTACTTGATGCTTTTTTAACTCTCTTATGCTTTTTCTTTATCATTTTCGTCACTGTTGCTTTTTTGTATTGGTACAAAGAATCTCTAGGAGCTTCTTGAAACCCTGCCATCGCAATAATTGGAAACATCAAAAGACAGAAAACCTTCATAGAGCTCTCCCTTGATAATAAATCATCTTGTCATTGAGATATATGGGAGGCCCTTTAGAAAGATAGCTTTTCTCTTTGATAGTAAGCTCATTCACTTTAACCGGTTGCTTAAGCTTATTTACGAAATAGAGAGACTTTGGACACTCAAAAAGCTGGTAAGTCGAAGTCTCTTTAAGAAGCGTAAAATAGGTGCAAGTTTGAGCAGAGCGAATTTCAATGTCTTTATTTGAAAGTTCCTCTTTATAGGTTAGGTTGAAATGATATTTATTTTCTTTCATGAAAGTGATGAAGTTACGACTAAATCCTTTTTGCTTTGGTTCGAAGACAAGACTTTTGCCTTTATTAAGTTCATAAATTTTAATATCTCCCTCTTGGCCTCCAACATAATCAGCAATCTTAGAATTGAAATTCACTGATGTGAGATGGGCCATAGATAGGAAAATTGTAAAAATATGTCCTTTGATGATGTAATAAATCATAGTTCATCCCTCCATTGATAAGAGGAAACGATTTTTTGTCCTTTCACATCAACGATTTTATAGTGAAGAGGAAAGCTTGAGTTCTTTTCAAGTTTAACTCGATAGCTTCGATGACCTTTATGATCTTTTACAACTACATCGCAGTCATATTCTCCAATCATCTTGATGAGTCCAATTTTTTCGACTTCAAATTTTACTTCCTTCACATCATTCAAAACCGATTTATTAAAGAAGTCCTTCTTAGGATAATTGTCAAAAAGGCTTTTCATACCATGATGACAGACTTCGAATGATTCCATAGGCTTGCTACTTTCTCGGTTTAACATTATTCCGGTTCCTAAAATTAGAAGATGCGTGAGTGCGCTTACTAGAGCGATGTAAATGAGAGGTCTTTTTAGCTTCTCTATGGACTGGGCCATGCTTTGATATTGTTCCATTATTTAAGCTCCTTTCTTTAGTTGATGAAGTGTTCTTATTGATCTGGTGAATCTGATTGGTACTGTAGGCAGGATTCTTTCTTGTTGGAGCAGAGATAAAATCGACACCTGATGATTTACCAGATTTTCCGGGGTTCTTAAGCGTCACATATTCAGAATCATTTACATTAGGAGGAAGGTGGCCTCTTATCGGTGTTCCACCAACGCCTTTAGGTTTTACCTGTGAATGTTCTTCAGATGAGAAAGCTGAACCATGCTTGTTGGACTTAAATAGATTGCTAAAACCGGATATATTGGCATTTTTAGCAAGCCTATAGCCACCTTTCGCAAAGTTCTTAGCTAATGTCGCCTTTGGCCCAAAAGTTCCACCAGTCATAAGCATGGCCGCATTGTTTACGCTATTTTTGGGCAAGTTCATCACATAATTGGCCCCAATACTGGCGATGATTCCCCCTGCTTGAGAAATGCCACTACCATTTAAAATCATGGCACCTATTAAAGGAGTAAAAGCGATAAAAAGGGTCAAAATAAACAACAATGCTGTTCCGATCATCGAGCCACCAATAATTTGTCCTGAAATATATCCTTTATTTATTTCAGTTCCGATCATCGAAATAATGAATACAAGAATATGAGGGATAATAAGGCACCAAAGAAAACTTAAAATAGCACCTCTTAGAACATTACCCATACTCGGAAACAGGTAGATCAAACAAGGAATACCAATGAGTCCATAGCCCAGGTAATAAACAAGGGAATAAACAACCTTTAGAATTAAGAAACAAAGTTTTGTAATAAAAAATATTGTGACAGTGAATCCGTCATTAACAAATGAATCAAAAAGATGGTACTTCAAAAAGGACAAAGTTCCCCATAACACATTCTTGTCTTTATAGAATTCTTTTGCCTTTAAATCTTTGTACATTTTATCCCATTGCTTTATCCCATCAAACATATCCATAAGAAGGATATTGCTGGTTTTTTGACCACGTAGCACTTCGTCTGCTGTTTCCATGGAGGCATCGATTGATTTCTGATAGAACATGGTTATTGACGTTAAGATCAACACTGAGATAAAGGCCCTTTTAACCAAAGTAAAGGGCTCAAGTCTGTCGAGGTATTCAATAACTACAGCAAGAATAAAGACACTTGGGAGTAAACCCACAAAGAAAAATCGATATTCTTCAATTAGGTTTGCTAGATCAAAGCTTTGAACCAACAATAGGTCTTTCATTATGCTGTTCATAGGTTTCCTTTGGTCTGCACCATAGGATCAATCTCTGCGTTCACTCCAATCCAATTTCTATAAAATTCCTCTCTTCTTAATTTTTCGACTGACCCACTTCTTTTTAAACCTAAATCGATTTTTTGGTACTCAAGATTATCTCTTCTAAGCTTTGTTACGGCTTTACTGGTTAGTGCCGTATTCATGGCCGTATTTTGAACGTGTTTACTCATACTGCCTTCACTGGCACTTAGTAATTCTTGATTATGGGCCTCTTGCTCATCCTTCATCGAATTGGCCACTTTATCCCAGTATCGATCCACAAAGTCTTGGGCCTCAAATACGTCCTTAGCAAGAAAATCGATATTGCTTTTAAGTCCTTGTAGATTGAGCTTTAATCGCAACATCACTTGATTAATTTCTCTTAGCCCTTTGGGCTTCATTTTCTTAGCTTCAATAATGTCGCGAACGTGCTGCTCAATTCTTCTGGCGATAAAATAGCGTCTCATTGCAATGAAGTTGTATTTATCGATCTGGTCACTGGTTTTTTTAGCAACTTCCAATATCTTTAAGGTATTGGTCACAGTTGAGGCCGTATTAGAAACCAACATAACAAGAGCCGCAGTATCGCTGTCAGGCATGAATATCGTACTCGCTTGAGTCTTTGATATATTCACTAACAAAATAAAATGGATTATCAATTTCTTCATTTTTTAACCTCACATAAGCTTGGGTAGCTTCCTTTCTAGATTCAAAAAATTCTTCAAACCGATTAATAAAGGTGAAGTATTTTAAATCTTGTCCCGCTTCTGTATGAAAAAGCTGTAGTTCCACAGGACTTAAGTAATTTCTAATTGTTTTACGAATTCGATTGTCTGTAGTCTTAAGGTAGCATTCAGCGTAAACATTCTTTTTAAAACCAAGTGACATAATGTTTTCAATATCAAATTCACTTATGTCGTTTTGCGCCTCAAGTTCTTGAGGAAAAAATACCTTAAAGTAACTGTTGTTAGTTATTGAACTGGCCAACTCTTGATTTAAGGATGAAAAATCATTTAAAGACTGAGAAATGGCTATAGGAAAAGCGCCTGTCTTTCTAAAAGTACGAAAACATTCATCTATAAACGACGTATGATCTTTTAAGAAACTCCAGCACTCATCAAAGACAAGTATTTTTTCATTCGTATTAATTCTTTTAAAATATTCAAGGATAAAAATTATCAGAGGTGCAACGATTCCTTTTGGATAATTTTCAATATCGACATAAAGAATTTTCTTAAACTCTAATACTTCATCAGTGAAATAATCTTTAAATTCCTCAAAATAGAGGTCAAAATCCTGAAAATCATTTTTCAACAGTGAAATGAGTTCAGAAAATGACTGGCACTTATTCACATTGTCTTTAATGGCCTTTAATAGTCTTCCTTTTTCAAGTTTTTCAAACCTCTTATTATCAACGACAGAAAGAATAACTTCTCTTAAGTACAAGGGGTCTTTAAATTGAAAAGGATTGAATCCCTTATCTAAGTAACTTCCATCATGATAAGCAGTTAGCTTTTTAAACGAACCTCCTTTATCAAGAATGACTGTTGGATGCTTTTCAATCAGGTGATGGATAATCTTATTTACAAAGACTGATTTTCCACCACCAGAAAGACCAGTCACAAGCATATTCCTATTTTTAATATCATTACTAAAAGGATCGAAATAGACTGGGTTGGCGTTTACATCATGAAAAGTTATTCCTTTGTTCATGAGCTTACTACTATGAACAGGTAACAAGAATCTAAGATGCGAGGACTTATCAGGCAAGAGTCGGATATTGTCCTTTGGTTCTACGCCAGGAATTAAATTATTGAAGATTTTAGCGAGACCAGACTTCGCTCTAATAAGCGATTGCCCCTCAGAAAACGTCTTGATTCCAAGAGAGTTCATTTCAATCGAGAATGATTTAGAAATCTCATTTAGCTCAGTTAAAGAGACTGCCTTTAAGATAAAATACATCTCGATATCAAATAGTTCTTCATGGCCATGAATAATATCTGAGAGAAGTTCCTCGGCTTGATTATAAGCACCTTCGCTCGTGATATCCCGTTTAGACTTTAAAAAGCTTGATAAATGCCCTGAGCGGATTCTTTCTAATTTAGATACTGATTTATCTTTAAGCCTATGTCTTACATTAATAACGTAATCCAAGTCTATGGGTAGTAGAAAAGGATATGCTTCTTCATCAGAAAAGCCTAAAACAGAGAAAATTCTGAGATAGTTTCCATTATAAGAAAGATAGTCGTCATGGATTCCAATATCAGAATAAAGCAGACGATCCCCAAAAAAGACTTTTAGAGGGTCTTTTTGGGGGCAAAATTCGACTTGAGAAAAGTCAGGTAGTATTTCACTATTAGTATCTAAAAAAGCGTTACTTCCAAGTTTGTAAAATTTAAAATACTTATCAATTGACAAATGATTTAGACCTGTCGAAACCTCATCAAAAAAATGACTCCTTTCAGTAACGGTCATTTGTTCAATATCTGGATTGTTAAGCTTGTAAAACCTAGAGCGATTTCCATCGACTGATGTTATCATATTCTCCGTGACTTCGATCACAGGAAAAATTGATTTACTCATTCAATCCCTCCTTCTCAAATAAACTTTGAATATTTTTCGATTCAATCAGATATTCGCCATTAATATTTTTAAAAAATCCGATCTGAAATTTACCCTTAGCAAATTTTATTAAAACCAAGATCAAGGCATTAATAACTAGGGAGTAAAGACCTGAAACTTTCATCCATGAAAGAATCAGGTAACTCACACCGATAATCACTAGATCATATCGGGTGAGGTTTCCTAGCATCGTGGCCCTCTTGTTTAGAAGTGTTGGATAGCAATTTCTACTCATACTGATTCCTTAGCTAAAACTCTGAATTAGGCTTCTAATGATTTCTAAGCCAGAACCAGCAAAGATTGAAAGAATCGCTACATTGGCAGCTTTCTTTTGATATTCGTCCTGTTTAAAAAACGATAGCGTCACAAAAAGAATAAAAGAGGCCCCTGCAACAGCACCAGCAAGTGGTATGAGATAGGTTGAGGTAATTGTCTCAAATCCATTCTTCAATTTTGAAAAGGCATAGACATTGGTCGGGGCGAATAGTGCCCCTCCCAGTGTAATTGACCAAAACCAAGTAGAAATATCAATTAAACTTAATTTTTTATTCACGCTTAGCTCCTAGTTAAAAAGATTTGTAATGATCCCAATAACCCCTACAGAGAAATTCTGGGTGTAGGTTTTTCTATCTCCGCGAATCACACGGCTCCAATTGGCTTGATGTTGCCATTTACCAAACTCTTTAGAGTCCACAGACAGGGGCCACTTATTATGTCCGGCGACATTAATGGCGATATCTGGGCAAAAGTACCAATCACGACCAGACCAGCTCTCAAGTAAAACGCCGTTATAAGTTGTCTCTCTTTTTGGCAGAAGCTTTAGGGCCATGACATTTTCTTCAATATCTGTAATTTCCTTAATCGCTAGAATATTTTTGATGTCGATGTGAAGATTTTTATTGATCCAATAAAGGTCAGCTTTCTTCTCGTTTACTAGGTCGGCCAGCGAGAACTCTTCTTGGTTGATAATTAATTTAATTCTCGATGCTTCATCAGTTAAGTTGGTATTGAAAGTTAGACCCTGATCCAGAGATTCAAAGATATTAAACTTAAAATTACATCGGTACTCTCTATAGATACAATTGCCACTACAAGGTCCTCGAACAGAGTAGATTGAATCTGTCCAATGTTTGATCTTTTCACCCCATATTCTTTCAGGTTTTACTTGTATGTGAATCCTTGAATTGGGGGTTACATTTCCAAGAGGATAAACTCTCATATCATCTGTTGTATTAGCAGATGGTCGATAGCTAAAAATCTTCTCCGCTTTTTGATCGGCTAAGATATTCCCCGTGATATAAGAGAGAGAAATGATATCACTTGGTAAAAACATGTGATCAAGGTAGTGCTGTCTTAGCTTGTTAGTAAAAACAAACCATTTACCTTTCTTGTCATGCTCTTTAATTTCGGATAAGTAGGTAAAGTCAGGCAAATTTGATTCAAACTGATTAATCTTTTTAAGTTCGTTTTGTTCAATGACTGCCTTCTTCCCATATAGAGTATTTAGAACATCAGTAAAGCTTGCCTCTTGACCATTCATACCCACATAGGAGATTTCAGACTCCAAAGGAGTGTTATAGATTACAGGAATGGACTTTGCTCGCACACTGGTCAAGAGTTTCTTATAAGTCAGATCCATCTCAGGGATCTCATAATCACCAAGTTCTGAGATAATGAATTCACCTTTTTTGAAATAGTTTTCTGAAATAAGATTTAATGGGACATTTTCAAGTGTAACTTCAAATGTTTCATTAACACCGGCCTGAAAATGTCTTTCTACCAATTTAGATTCAATTAACTCAAAGGATTCCTTCTCATAGTCATAGTAGTAAAAATTGTATTAAGATTTTTAATCTCTTTAAATCCATCGCTTCCTTTAAGCTTTGAAGAGTTTTCAAGGTTTACTAGAACATTGGTAATTTCATATTTCTCAGGATCAAGATATTTCTTATAGTTTAATACCTTATCAGAGTAGAAACGAGGATCAGCCTCGGGATAACTTACCCATGAAAGGTCATGCTCGTTAAAATCACCCCATGTATGCGTTGAAAATTTCCCAATATTGGCCGCAGTATTGAAACTCTCATTTCTAATAAAGATTTCACCGACCCGATACTTGAAATCAGGATTGTCTTGATGAGTTTTGGTATCAATGACAAATTCACCTTCTTTTCCATCTGACAAGGCCTTGTATTTTACAGTTATCTTGTAGTTTTGAAGAAAGCGTACTCTGACATTTGGAATATTTGCAATATTCGGATTACGCCCAAGGGACAACTCATCTTTATTGCTCATAAGATCACCATCAAAATCTTCATTTGGTGAGGTGCTCGGCTTTAAGGGATCAACCTGTTGAACTTGTGGATTGTCCCCAGGTTCATCGGATGAATTGAATCCGCAACTTGCGAGAAATAAAAGTAGTATTGTTGATATAAAAAAATTCATAAATCTCCCATTTTGGACAAACGAATCCCCATTGAGTCGTTTGCTCAATTTAAAATTAGTAATGTTTTTAGGACTTAGCCTTTAAGCATCTCTTTGTTTAAGTAGCGTAGTGCAATTGACCGCGAGACATCGTTAGATTTTTCGCTGATTCTTAGTCCTTCGATACTTTTTAAAAGAACTTTGATTTTTCTTTTTAGTTTGGGATTTCTTTTCAACTCCCTTTGACTAATAGACTGGATAAAGTTATTTATTTCCATATAAATTGATTGCATATTTCCCCCTTATGCAGTTTTTAGTAATAGATTGTTAATCAGCTCGGCCCGCAAAATTAGCTCTCTATTTTTTACGATTTCTTCTACAGAGAGTTCCCCCAGAACAACTCTGAAATAATGTTGGATTTCCTTAACAGAACATTTCATTTTCAAACTCCTTTTCTTGAATGGCTTCAATTAATTGTGCCTTGGCCTCGTCTAATTCGAGCTGAGGATAGGATTTTATAAATCCTTCTAAGAATTTAATCTTTGCTTCCCTTGGTTCCTTTTCCTCTGCTGCTTCAAAAATTAAATCGACCAAGTTTTCCGAATTACTTCTCATGCGAGTAAGAACGCAGCCTTTGGTATTGGTATAATCAAAGGCCAGCTTAAACCCACAATCGATCATGTAATCAAAGGGGTCACGAACGAGCTTTGTCGTTTGCTGATTGAAAGCAAGATAAATAGTAAACTCTATCGAGCTGAATTCATCGTTGTAGTGAGAGTACAATTCAACATCACGAAAGATATTACTGAACACGTCTTGAATTCTGATCATTTCAAAATCTTTTCTAACCATGTCTTTGCACATTCTTTTTACGGCAATCCTTCTTGTATCAAGTTTCATTTTTGAAATGAGGTCAATTGCTTTGCTCATCGTTTTCTCCTTCTCTTCAATTTTTTTGGTGAGAAGAAACTAAAATAGAGCGTGTAAATATTTCAAGGAAAAAGCTTGTGATATCAAAAGGTTATGATTCATGAATAATAACTAAGTTATTCATGAGAAACGTAAGTTTTTAAAATTATAAAAACTTATTCATGCATGAATTATTCACCGTGAATAACGAATAGATCAAAAGTCAATATGAATATTTGACATTCCTTGTCGGCGAATACTATGAATAACCAAATATTGTCTAATGAGGGCTTTGGGTATGGCTGAACAGCTACAGGAAACCGTTTCAAATACTGTTCTTGCTCGCGAATGTGTTCGGGAGTTAAAAGTAAAGTACCCAAATTTTAGTTCTGCCCAAATCGCAAAACAAATCGGAATGAGTCAGCCAACTTTCAGTCGTATTGAAAACGGTCAGACTAACCCAAGTTTAAACAGTATTAGTAAGCTTCTCTCTGCTATTGGAAAGTCCCATAAGATTTCAGAGGCCATAGAGATTGCAAACCCAAGTCTAGCTTCAACTCTAAAAGAAAATCTGTCTCACAATATTGATACCCCTGTAATGGGTGGAGAGCTTGCAAAGTATTTTTCAAATACTGAGTACAGAAACATTTTACTCTTGGCCCTTTCCAGATCAGGAACGACCCGAGATGAGGTTCAGGGCGAATACGGTAATGCTGGTATTAAAAAACTAGAAGAAATGCTTAATTCGGCCATTTTGAGCGAATCACGAGGCATTGTTAAAGCCAATGAAGAGAAAGTGACCTTCGATCAAGATATTCTAAGAGATTCACTCTTAAGCTGCATCGCAGAAAAATACGACGTGGAGAAATTTGGCCAGGATGAGAATTGGCTATCTTTTCAAACTGAGTCTGTTAATAAAAACAAAGCAATGGCCCTTATCCGTTCAAAATTACAGAAGACATACAAGGAGATTAAAGAAGAGATTCTATACTCGCCAGACTATTTTGGTAATGATAAGGTCTTTATCGGAATGGTGGCCGATTCTTTACTAAAAGAACCGTCAGATTCTTCGGAGGTAAAACAATGAAAAAATTAATTTTCACAATTCTTTCATCATCAATGATTGCCTCTTCTGCGTTTGCTTATGAAACGCTTGATCTAACCAAGTTGATCTCCAAAAACATGAAAGAAGTTAAGCTTCTTGATGGTAGAAAAATTGATTTCCAAAAAGAAGTCGAAAGACTTCATCTTTACGATAGCAAAATTGATTATCTTGAACTTCTCAATGGCGAAATCGTTGACCGCACCGACATTCAATCAGTTCGTTTCCTTCATGCAGACAAACTCATGATGGCTAGAACTGGTGTTGATGGTGGGGGCTAAAAAATACTAATCCAGCTCTTCATTCCCTCTTATGAAGTCAATTCATGAAATATTTATAAAATAGCTGATCAAGGTATCTCCCCGAGATAACAGGAGCCCGTCAATAATTTTGACATGTAATTATTACATAACCTTTTGAAATCACTATGTTTTTTTTCGCAACGTGTCACAATTAATAAAAATAATTAATTTGAATTTTGGAGAAACCTATGAAGAGGCTTATTTTAACCTTACTAACAATTGGACTTGTAACGACCACATTAGTTTCATGTGGAAAGAATGCTAAAGATCAGCAAGTTCAAGAGATGAGTGTCGCCAATTCGTATTTAAATGCAAAAGAATATGAGAAGGCCATCGAAATCCTTGAACCGGCCATTGCAAAATATCCAGAGCGAAAAGAAATCAAAGTTAAATTAGCTCATGCTTACGCAGGTGCTGGTGGATTTGAGGCCATTAAGTTTGGTCGTCTTATAAAAGAACTTGAGAAGACAAAGCTTCAGGGAAAGGTAGAGGAACTATTGGCAAAGATTGAAGATGCGCTGTCAAAAGTACCACAGCTAAGCGATAGACAAAAAACAAGACTTGATCAATCGATTAGCCTCTATACAGATCTTGGTTTTGATCCCTATTCAACTTCTGGAGAAAATAATTTCAAATGGGGTGTTCTCCATACTTATAGGTTGCTTGTTACCGTTAAAGAAAGTGTTACATTCATTCGAGAGATCGTTGAAGATAGAACACGTTATACTGAAGATGAAATTCAGAAATTCATTATTGCAAAGGGTGATCTGTTTGCTAAAGACTTCTACAAATCATACCAGTTATTTAAAAACTCATTTGATAAGCTGAAGGCGATTACAAGTAAAGTTGAAAACCTTATTAAAAACACCGTTGAGAGTGATGAGTTTAAACTTAAAATTGAGAGTAAAGCAAAGAATTACAGACAATTTGTTAAAGATATTATTCGAGACAACAAAGAGATCATTTCCGCTGCCATCGCTAAAATCAGTGACAAAGTTGATCTTCTCAACCTTGAAGCTAGTATCAAAAGAGTCTCTAATCTGATCGAAGGTGAAGTTGATGCTGTTGATGCGAAAAAGAGTGTTAACACGATTGTAAAAGGCTTCAAAGATAATAAAAAAGATGTCGATGAAAGATTAGAAAGACTTGAAATCCTTGCTAGGCTTTTTCTAGATAATATTGTTTTAAAATATCCACAAGAAAATGAAGAGCTAGAGAGAATCTTTGATGAAGATTTAAGAAATGAAGCTGAATCAGCGATTGATTTAGCCATGCAGGAGAAAAACTTTAGACCTATTAAAGACTTTCTTGAGAGTAAAGAGTCAAGCATTAAAACTATAGTAAATGCTTGGAAGATATTATCTTCAGAGTACGAAAGCTCTCAAATCCAAAACATTGCTGAACCTGATGTTAAGGCCCTTCTTAGCTACATTGATAGAGAGGAAGTTGAAAGGTTAAAAGAAAGAGCTGAAAAGGCAGCTAAAGAAATCGAAGAGATCACAGAAGATGGCTTTGAGGATATTCAAGAGGAAGTGAACTCTACAGCAAGCGATATAAAAGAAGTTATCGAAGATACGGCCGAAGAGTTAAAGGTAAATAATCAAGGAAGAGATGAAAATCTAAATGATATGCTTAGAAAAGATGCAGAAGAACTTGAAGCTGATGTTAAGCCTTATACTGATGAGGTTGAAGAAGCACTTGAAATGGAGGACAAAGAGATGGAGGAAAAAGCTCCAGAAATAATTGAGAATGTCAGAGAGTACATAGAGCAAGAATAATCACCTACTAAATTAATCTGTATAATGATAAACTCCCAATATGATAAAGATTATTGGGAGTTTTTTTGTATTACTCACTTCTTTGAGCCTCAATGCCAGAGAATTAAACTATATTGAGTCAAAGCTCTTTCGTCTTTCTGGGTATGAAAGACCTGATGAATGGGTAATCCCATTCTATCGCTATCATAAACGCTCTTTTCCACAATTCAAATTCAATATATTTGCATCCACTCATCCAGAAGTTCCAGATGTAATTGATGATATCGACTCTAAAGACCAAGATAGGATTCAAACTAGACTTGATAATAGCTTTGGACAGCCCTTTGATGCCTCTGCAAAAGTATTAATTGGTTATCGCTACCAGAAATTCTCACAAACATTTGCTTCAAATGCAGGTGCGCTTGCGATTGTTAATGACCCTGTATTCCCAGAACTACAAGGAATGATTTTTCAAGACTATACAATGACCTCGTCCTATATTTTCAATTATGGGAAGGAGTTCACTCTTATTCCAAGAATCATTTATGGACGTAGAAGAGTTCTAGACTCATCATTTACGGCAGCTCAACTTGCAGACAAAAAACCTGATACAAAAATAAAGAATAGACCATGGAAAACATTTGTTGAGCTAAGCTTTAATAGCAAGTACCGAATAAATTACCTTGATTTAGTCTTCGAGTTAAATTCATTGCCTATCTCTGCCAATGATTTTGACTACTGGGATACCAATCTAGGAATAAAGTCCAAAAATCTAAACAATTATCTTGGGCTTGAGATTAAAAAGCTTGATGTGTACCTCTCATACTCTCCCTTGTATGGTGGAAACTATGATGTTTCACGTACAATTAAAGCTGGACTTGGCTTAGAGTTTAACGACCTTTTTATGATTGATATTTTCTTTGAGGATGAATTCCTTCTTGGAGCCCTGACCAAACTAAATACGAGATACCTCACTATATCCCTTTTTACTTTTGAGCGTGCATATGATGATTTGCACACTCAAAAATCAAGACAGTACGGTATTAATTTAGTTACCCAATACTAATTAATAGGATTTAAAATATAACCTCAAAAACCCAAATAATTAGCCTCAAAATAATTCTAATGAAAGAAATCAGTAAAAAAAAATATAAGGATTTCTGTAATTGGAGTCAAAATCCATTTACCCAAGGTTTTCATTTTAGAAACTCCCTAAAAGATTTTTTACAATCTCTAGTTTGGAATCATCAAGGTGTTCGATCTTCTCTAGACAAGAGTCGATAATGGTGTCTCTTAGCTCAGCCTTATCTAAGTTTTCTTCAAAGTCTGAAAACTTGTAGCCGTAACACTCTATAATATGCTTAATCCTCTCGGTGCTTAACTCGATCCTTCCATTTTCGATATGTCCAATTGTTGCTCTTGGATATCCACAAAGAGATGACGCTTCATCTTGGGAGATTTTTTTTATTCGCCTCATGGAACGTAAGACTTTACATTCCTTGGTGATAATTTTTTGATAGCTTCGACGATCAGAATTCTTGAGAACAGTCTTAATTGTCTTTCGAGGGAGTCTTTTATTTTCACTCTTATCCAGTAATTTCTTAACTCTGACAAAATCAAAATAGGTGAAGGCGTAGCCATTTATGATTTCGTTAATTCGAGTTTTATTTAAACTGATTCGACCATTTTCAATTGCTCCGATGGTTTTTTCAGAGATGCTTAAGCTCTTTCCAGCTTCTTTTAAGGTTAGACCGGCTTCAAGGCGAAGTTCTTTTATGGCCTTGTGATCTGGTGAAATTAGTTTCTTCTCAATTCTTCTTTTTTTAGTTCGCTTCATAAATCCTCCTGTAGGCAAAAATTAAAACTGGAGGGATAGTCTTTTAAAGCCAGCGTCCCGCCAGTGGTTTTTGCTCTTTGAATTCAGAAGGTTGACGATGCAAAAGCTATCCACGCTCTTGGTCATGAAAAGAGGGCTATCCCTCGTAGCCAGATTTTTGGCTACAAATAGCCAACTCAGGTCACGTCCAGTCACAATGGTTAGTTTTGGCAACAGTCGAAGCGTGAATCAAACCCTAGATATCAATAGTCATTAAGTTATTGATTCTCTAAGTGTTTGGAATGGTGTCAACGATGTCTTCTTTGAATTTTGGGCGAAAAAAAAGGCCCTCAAAGAAGACCTAACGAAAAATGGTGGACCCTAGCGGAAACAAACATCTGAAAAACTAACTAATTGAAATTAATGGCAAATTTGAAATTACAACAACTTAAGCCAAGCTGCCTTTAGTAAGCAAAGGCCTTAATTGGACTTTAATGGACAACTCTTACTGGGTGAACAATCTAGACCCTTATATACTCCGGACACATTTACATGGCTAATCATGTATAAT
>JAFMBV010000174.1 GCA_017858255.1 Bacteriovoracaceae bacterium | reverse complement strand
GCAAAAGGAGCGAATCGTAAAGACCAAGCACTAATAGAACAAATACTTCTTGATAATATCACTACTGGGGAATTTTGGGATACTACTATAGAAGGCTTGAATGAAATAACAAGAGGAACATTACAACTTCCAAATTTAGTTATTGACGGTGGGTACTCAGCTATAAAGACGGTTATTGACTGGGCAACATCCGAGAACAAAAGTTTATCTGAAGCGTGGGATGATACAAAAGAACACAGAGATAAAATTAATAAAATATGGGGAGATGCTTTAGAAACAATAGATGCAGGATCATTAGCTAGTGTTATGAACGATGTAATCTATCAATCCTTAAAAAGAAAGATGGATAAAGGAGAAATATCTGAAGAGAGGTTTAAAGAGCTAACTCAAATCAGAGTAGACAAGATAAATACAGTAGATGGTAAACAAGTAGTATCTACAGAAATTCAAGATTTAAATTTTGTTGATGAGAACGAAGCTCAAACATTTTTAAATGAAGCTATTAACCAAATGACAGTAGCCGAAAGATATGGAATGATTGCTCTTGAAACATTCTTGACAGTAGGCGGTATGGCAAAGCTCAACATTACATCTGGACTAAAAGATCTTAAAAAACTTGAAACTGAGACTGCAAGGATACGTGCAAAGAAAATAAAAGAAGGGGATCTTAGCTACACCAAACCACAATCTACTCTTAAATTATATTCAAAAATGAGAAGTGAAATACTTATCGATGAATTTGACGATAAAAAAATTGAAAGAGCTTTAAGATTTAAATCTAGTCAAGCTCAATTTCAAGGTATGAAAAAAGAATTACGTAGATTAAAAGACGAACTAAAGAGTGACGAATTTCAAAAACTAGGACCAACAAACAGTACATTCGTAAAAAAACAAAGAGAAATAAAATCTCTTGAAGGTAAAATATTTAGAAATTTTGTATTAGGAAATACTGTCCCAATACTGAAAGAAAGTCTTGAGATAGCTCTTCCTGCTGCTGTAACTCAATTAATAGCAACAGAAATTCTTGCTGGTGAGAATGGTATGATGGATTTCTATTCAGCACAAGGTCTAGGTGCTTTATTTCATATGGCGGGTGGTCTTAAAGTACCTTTTGCAAAGGGTATAACAGTAGGGGGTGTTATTAAAGCTCCTGCACGTTACATAAAAAATCAAGCAATACCAAGTATAGGTGGAGCTATATTAGATATAGCTGGAATTAGAAGATTAGAAAAAATTAATTCAAATATTCCTAGTATCTTTAAGGCACAAGATTTAAATGATTATGAGCAACTTGTGTTTAATCAAATAGGAAGGAAACTTACACGATCTGAAAGAAAAGGTGCTGAATACATATTCAGAATGATACCTTACTTAGGTAAAGAAGATGTAGAAAAATTAATGTCTAACATAGACAGTCAAATTGATCTTGAAGATGCTATCTTAAAATATTTTCCTGAAAGTGAAAGAAAAGAATTAGGTCAGATGATTGCTGCTCCTTTCGCACAAGTTTCTGATTTAAGCTTTTTAAAAGGTGCGTATGCTATGGCAGGGTACGAGCTATCCGCTGGAGATCTAGCTAGTTGGGATAAAATTAAACAACTTCAAGACTTGGCAGATCGAGAAGACGAAACAGTTAAATTTCTAGCTATTGCCGTAGACAAATTAAGACAAAAATTAGCTAGTAGAACTGACATTGAAAACCCAAAAGCAGTAGAAAAATTCATAGAGAAATATCAAAGAATAGTTGATGAACATGAAATTGAATCTATAGAAAGAAATGCAGGTCTTAATGAAGATATTATAAAACTAAATGAAATTGCTTTCTTAGATTTAGATGGGAAAATTACTCCTAAAACTGCAGAAAATTTATTAAATGCTAGTGTTAAAAGTAGAATGAAAGTCAAAAAAGAACTAACTTATGGACAGGCACTAGAAGAACAAATAGCAGAAAACTACAAGCTACTACTTGAACGTGGTGAAAAAATAAAACAATCTAGAAAAAGTAGTGATCACTTTGACGCTCAAGATCAATTCTTCGAGTTAGTCATGGAGACACATATACAATCATACTATGCTAGAGGTAAACAAGGCTATGACCCTGTAGATAAAATGGCTTTAAGTAAAAAGAAATTAATTAATCTGTCTGATCTAGCAGTTCAATATAAAAATATGGCAGAAGATCAAACTCCCCTTAGTAAATTTTTTAATTCAAAGAGTATATTCTGGGATAGTACCATAAATAGAAAGCTATTAGTATCTATGGAACAGATGGCCGCACGTACTCTCGATGAATTAGATAATCCTGAGCTAATTAAAAAAGTAAAAGCAATGGCTTACAACCCTAAAAGTGATTATCACATCCCCGGATATGATGGAAATAATTTAGATTTAATGCTAAAATTTCAAGAGATAGGGGATGTAAAAGCATTTAATGCAACTCCGAGCGAAGCTATGGATTTACTTGCTGCATTTAAAGATTTTAGTTTAAGACAAAAAGACCCTAATATACAAAGGTTATTTTCACAGCAAGTAAGCAATCTTAAGAATATGATATTAGAACAATATCCTGAATTTGGAGAAGCTTTAGAAGTTGCAAATGAGAACTACAAGAGAGAAGTTTTCGATAGAGTATCAGGAAGTGGACCTTTAACTGAGTTTATCAAATCCAAAGACAGAACTACAAATGTTGGAGAAGCAGGAGCTACTTTCTACAGAAATACATACAAAGCAGGTAGGACTCCTGATAAAATACTAAGACCTTTAATAAATAACATAGAGAAATTTATGAAGGATAAAGATCCAGATATAGGTAAAGATATTAGAAATGAATTTAATAATATAAAATTTCAAATGTCAGACTTTGTAGATGGTAATCCTAGTCCTGTATTTAATTTAGATGATCCGAGACAAAACACAAAGTTTGAACTTTTAAAAGCTATGCTAGAGGAACAGATATTCGCTAGATGGGGTGATAAAATAACAACTCAATTAGCAAACATAGATCCTAGAATTAGAAAACAATTAAATGAAAAGAATGGTGGGTACGATTTTAAAGCAAATAATCGAGAAGCTTTAGAGCTATTAACTCAATTAAGTACAGTTCCTGTTATAAAAGATGGAAAAAAGGGGGAAGCAGTTCTTCTTGACTTCTCAAAGCTTATAGAAAATGAAAAAGATATTGTAAAATTAGTAGGAGAAAACAAACAAACTCTAGAACAATATGATAATTTCAAAATCACCACTAATGCTAAAATTAATAATATACTAAAAACAGAGCAACAGGTAGTAAAACTTAGAGATCAAACTCTAGTTAAACTTCAAAAACTAACTAACACAGATGCTGGTGGTTTTTATGAGAAGTATGTTCTTAATGGTACAGTTGAAAATTTAAGACAATTAAGAAGGGAAGCTCTTACCAAAAAAATAAATGTAGATGGCAAGCCTGTAGCAGGCATGGAAGAAAAAGACTTTCAAGACGCCGTATTGTATCTATTTACTAATGGTATGTTTGAGAGAGCAGGTAGACAAGTTGTATCAGGAGTAAACAAATATAAAATTAAAAAATTTGATGGTACTTATGCTCCTGCAATTGGGTTTGTTAATCCTGAAACTATAATGGATGATTTCTCTAGAAAAAATGTCAAGGCTATTTACGAAGAAATATTAGGTATTGACCATGCTAAGTTCATGGTAGATTTAATGGATCTCGTGGATAGAGAAAACCAACTATCTCAAAACATTGCAAAGATAGGGGGAGTTGTCAGACCTATAACTGGTAATGAGCTTATAAGTAGAGGTTTTAACTTAGCTAGAGGTATGGTTAGTCCTACCTATGTAGCAGCAGAAATAGCATTGAGATTGGCAACTGGAGCAGGAATTGAAATGATGAAGCTGGCCGCTCAAAATAAAGAAGCCGCAAGACTTATACAAAAAATGATAAAGTATCCTGAAAAATTACAGAAAGTAGAATTGGATAAGGCAACACTACTAATGAGAGATTTTTTAATTACTGAATTTGCACAAAGAGGTCTGACAATACCTGATGCTGTATACGAAATACCTAATGTTGTATACGAAAAGCTTGGAATAAAAAAAGAAGAAGAAACTAATTAGATTAACTAAGGAGAATACCCAATGAAGACTTACTACAACGGACCACGTAAAGGCATGATGTACGGTGGTGGTGCTACCATGAGAAAGCCTATGATGTA
>JAFMBV010000060.1 GCA_017858255.1 Bacteriovoracaceae bacterium | reverse complement strand
GATTCTTGCCTCTTCAATGGCCAGATCATCTTCAGCTTCCCTTTTAAACAATAATTTCTTTGCCAAAAGACGGTCAGTTTTTGCATAACTATCAATTAGTAAATCGTTTTCAGTTACCACACTGTTTTTTTGGTAATGCCCTAGTGCAACCATAGTCAAAATAGATGTCAGAATAAGCACTGCAGGATAAGGTAAGAGGGATATATCAATTTCACCAGCTCGGAATACATAGACGAGGCCCTCCAAACTTAATGATATTGAAATAATCACAAAGACCCTTGTTAATGTCATTCTTGCTTCTTGTGGAGATCTTAATTGTTTTTTTCGAAAAATTTCTTCTTCAACAAAATATTTTGAAACATCTACAATTGCAATAGAGATAATAATGGCGGAGATTGACTGTAGGATAATATCCCTCGTAATAGCTTCTTCAAGTATTCCAATAGAGACATGCCAGAGAGTCCAGAAAATTATACCAATGCATATAACGTAAGTAACAAGGCCGCTGCGCCATAAATAATTTCTGTGAATCCTGAAAAACTTTTGAAGATTTTATATTTTGCTAACATAGTCTTTCTCCTAATATTTATTTGCTTTAGTTTATATTTTTACTTCCAGACAATGATTGATATTACGCACTCCAAAAAGAAACCTTTATCATTATGTCTTCTGGGAAGAATGTTCTTGTCGGGTATGTGAAGTGAACAACTTTTCGTTATTCCGTCCTAGGGTTGTTTTGAATAAATTATATGTTTCTTTAGAATTCCTTTAAAGTTTCTCTTACACATTTGAAGTTACCTCTTATAATAGAGCTTATTATTGACTATTAAGGTGATTTCTTTAACTTGTATGATGCGAATTAAAACAACGATGATATTTAATAGGGTATCTGAGAACTTTAATGATGATCTTTACAAATTAATCTCTCTTTTAGTACTCACGAGCTTCCTCTATTATTTTTGGCTTACGCCTTCAGCCCAATGGATCGATATATATGTATTTGCGGTTATTCTGCTGATTTGCCAGGGTTTTTTATATAGTAAAGGAGGACAAGAAAAAAATATTGAAGAGACGAAAAATGCTCGATATGTTTTACTCCTTTCGCTTGTATATTTCATCCCTAGGGTTTTAAAAGTTGAGGAACAAGTAATATGGCTGGATGAATATATCCAGTATCTAAAATTATCGAGAATTCCAAAGAATGACTTTCTAATAAATATTTTTCATGATGCTCAACCACCATTGGATTATCTTTTTACTAATGGTTCGGTCAGCCTGTTTGGAGCGAATGTATGGGCATTAAAGCTGCCCTCTCTTATATGGGGTTGGGTGAGTGTCATTATTTGTTTTCACCTTGGGCGCGCCTTAAAGGTATCTAGATCCTACTGTCTTCTAGGGTGCCTGTTTTTCATTTCCCACCCTATTGTATTTGGCTATTCGCTAGAGGGACGTCCCTACAGCTTTGCGATTATGACGGGTGCTCTACTCTTGCTCTACCATGAGTTGTATATTCAAAGGCCCTCTACAAGGGGATTGAGGCTTGTCTTCTCAACATCTCTTCTGCACTTATTTTCCTTGGGATTTCAGCCAATGTTTTTTGTGGCAACGGTTACAGTGTATATGTTCGCAAAAGTTAAAAACAAAGTTAATTACATGTTGGCAAATCTAAGTGCTTTCTTCGTTGCGTCCCCTTTCTTTTATATCTTCTATACACATGATAAAGAAGCTCATATTCATCTTGAGAGGACATCCCTTCCTATCGGACGTTTAGAATCTGAAATCTTATCAAGAATTTTTAAATACGTAAAAGCAAGTCCTATATGGACAATTACTTTTATCATGAGTCTCATTCTAGCGCTTTACTTAAAGAGGAAAAATAAAAAAGAAATTATTAATATCTTATCAGTACTTTCTTTACCAGCTTTTTACCTTTTGACTGTCATCTTAATCTTTGCAAAATTTATCAATGCACCTTTCTTTGCGAGATACATATTAATCATCACTTGTTTTATTCCTTATGTCTTTTTTAGCTTTTTTAATGGGCTTAATATTAGAAAATCGTTTTTGTATGGAGTGACATTTTTCTTAATTTGTTTAAATCTCTCTCTTATTCCTCGTTCATTAGGAGAGATTGATAGAATTTTTTATCGAACTGATTGGAAGAAAATCTACAAGAATTTAAATCAAGATTTCTTGAGCAATGATCATTTTCTCGCCGTAAACTTTCATAATCCTTTTGAGTATGATTTGTACTTTACGATAAATAAGGAAATGTATGGAAGCTCTCTCGTAAATCAAAGAACTATTCAACATGCTTTTTGGACTCCTTCTACAAGAAAGGTCATCTTCTTAGATCAGAATATCGACTATTGCCAACCGTTTGGTGGGAATTATTATATTATGTATAACGATGACTTCAATCATTCAACGATTCTTCTCTCTAAATTTATAGGTAGTACTCAGGAAATGTATCTAAGAGAAGATAAAGTTACTATTTTAAAACTGCCAGGTACCAATACCCATTACTATACAATGAAACTTTACTATGAAGAAGTCTTGAGGATCTTCGGAAAAATACCAGTAACTCATGCCTTTGTTGAGAGCTTAATGTATTTAGAGTTTATCTATGGAGATGATGAGTCATATGAAAAACATTATAAGACACTTTTAGATATCGCAAAAAAGTACGATAAACCTAGTTATTTAAGAAGAGTTTTGGCCTTCAACGACTTTTTTAAGAACAACCAAAGCCTAAGGAAACGGTGTAATTAAAGTCATCCTTACCCGCTTAATGGGGAACTACTGGAATGAGTATTTGAATATTATTCAATCTAATACAACTGGAAAAATCAACAAAATAAAGAAAACCAAGTCTGGGAATTACATAATAAAAATTTTGCCTTAAGTAACTTCGACAAATACCGTTTGATTTATTATCCTTTTAAAAAAATGTTTTAGAGATAGATTGGTGAAAGGCTAAATGGTTTCTTTACGTGATCCTAATTGTTAGTGTTTTATAGAAGGGTAAATATGTTCTTAAAATGGTTCTTAATGCTAGTGTTTCTCCTTTTATCGAGTGCTTCTCATTCACAACGTGCAGAAACGATTCGTACGGGCAGACCTGGTCAATCCATCGGTGCTAATGTGGTCGGAACAAATGTTTTTCAACTGCAAAGTGGTCTTGAAGTAAATGTTGTAGAAACAAATAGTAGCACTACAAATATCATTAATAACAATGTCATAAGATACGGTTTTAATGAAAAGGTAGAAGTTAGCGGCGTTTTTGACTTAGCTAAGAACAATAAATCCTTAAACGGACTCGATAACCTTCAGCTTGGAGGACGTTACAATATTATTGAAAATTCAAATGGTCTTATTCCTGCCCTTTGTTTTCAAGGGAGATTACGCTTTACTGGTGTTGGAGATTATGAAAAATCTGATACAAGACCTTTATTTGTTATTGGTGCCGTCCATGCTCTTGGCGATGAAAGTAGTCTAACGACCAATTTAACCATGAGCTATGATGGGTTTAACCCTCAAGCGATTTATGGCTATACTATCGCCTATGGTGTGAGTTTAAGTGAGAAGTGGGGGGCTTTTGTTGAAGAATACGCTAGCTACCAAAATGATGAATGGACTCATTCAATTAATGGTGGGCTTTCATTTGTCTATAACAGTAATACTCAATATGACGTAGCATTTGGTACTGATATTGAAGAGCAGTTGAGTCAGGTGTATCTTTCCTTTGGTATATCTTGGCGTACATTTTGAATTTATTATCTTTCTAGAACAGTTCTTTCATGGCATTTTTTGTCTTTCTTCGACCATTTCTTATCATTCTAATATAGTAAGGAGAGCTACCCTTTTTTTGGTGATTTAGAATAGATTCAGAGATTGTAACCGATTCCCAGACCAATTCGACTTACATTAAGGTCTCCTGGGCCGGTCATGGAATGCTGTTTGTAAAGAACATGAAAGTAGTACTTTTTATTAATAGAGGCATTTATATAAATTAAGTACTTGATGCCTGAAAAGACTTCTTCAAACTCTTCTGCTGTTGTGTAGCTTAACCTCTGAGAATTTATCACTGGAGAGATGGAGAATCTTAACAGTAGGCTTGTCTTTTTGGTTTGAATAACTTTATCAATACCAAAGGTCGCAAAGCTCATGCGATTTTCATCTAAAAAGATCTCTGAAGTTAATCTAATGCTATTGATATTAAAGGTTGTGAAGCGCTCAAAATCAACACCTGTAAAGAAGCTCCAATTATCACCAAACTTTCTTGAGAGGTAGCCGTTGCCGCCAATTTCGGGGCGAACAGCAACATCTGATCCTCCAAGGCCATTTGAGGCAGAGGTTAGGTACGAAGCATATAGAGAAGCACTAAGAGAATAATTATCACCAAGCCTGTATCCAGTAGAAACTCCAAGGGACAGGGGGGAGTTTTGTTGAAAGCTAATATTAATTTCTCTCTGAGTCTGAGTGAAGCGACCATAAGAGGCCATGTAAAAGACACTTGTATTCCATGGAGAGGGAGCTTTCCTTTTGCTCTCTTCTAGGCGCCTTTTTTTGAGCGCTAGATAAGCTTTAAACTTCTTGGCGCTAACCATTCCTTTTGGTAAATAAAGGTCGATTTCAGCACCTTCATCTAGGTCATTCCAATCGTCGATATGACTATTTCTTTCTTTATTAATTTTAAAGACAGGGCCATCGCTTTTTAGGCGACTACCAGACTTGAGAAATTTTCTTAGGATTTGCGGAAGATTTTTTTCGTCGGTGATTTGATAACGTATTCTACCTATTTGCATTGGAGCAGCAAAAGATTGTCCACCCCAGACGCTGATGAATATAAAAAAAACGAATAGTTTCATTGTTTTATTGTAGGTCACTAACGCTGACATTTTCAACGGCTATGTTGGCCAGGTCATGCCTGCTCTCAGGTGCGACAGTCGAGTTAAAAGGCAAAGAAAACAAATTCAAGGACTGCATATTGGAAGAGAGCGAAGCTAAAAACTTTTTCATTATCGGCGCCACCATCTAGGACTCTGGTGCCGATGCCTAACATTCCGATGTTTCCAATTTTTCGTCTCAATTTAAAGGCGAAATCAAAAGCTCTGCCTGGGCCTCCGGCGAGACCGTCGAGATTAAAATGAAAAAACCAATTCTTTCCTAATAATTTTTGATACTCGAAGTAGAGAAGAGGAACGAAGCCTACATTGTCATAGTTTGTTGTTTGGCCATTTTGAGTGAGGCGAGTATCTGCATCCCTTATCTTGCCCGTAAACCCCAGGTTGAGTTGTTCATCACCATGGCCCCAAAAAGCATAGAAGTAGGTGAGTCGGTAAGAGTTAAATTGGTAGGTGAAGTCAATTGGTTGATTCGCGTTGAATGTTCTGCCATTAAACTTTACAGAGTTCTGTGGTGTATTTTGGAGGTCTACTTCAAAGGGAGCATAAAGCGCCCTTAATCCGTGATTTTTTGAGAAGCGATAAAATCCTTCCAAGCGATAAAATGGAGACGGTCCACTGTCATATTGATCTAGGGCAAACCTTGTGCCTTGGGAATTCGATGGGATTTGTAAATCATTTCGATGTTGCCAAACGCCGCCCCCTTCAATTTGAAGGTCAATAAGGCGCGCCAGAGCAATGCTAGGAGTAAAGAAGAGAGAGAAAAGTATCGTGGAATAGATTAATTTTTGCATAAGATTATTTTAAGATAATCTTGCTAGGATAGCGAATGTTGATTAAGAGTGTTAACTTTTAGAGTCCTTTCTCTTTTCCCAGCAGAATTCTATTTTCTCGAGTAATGCCTTCTCTTCGATTGGCTTGAAAAGGTAATTGTCTGCTCCCGCTTCAAATGCTTCAACAATTTTTTCTGGATTATCAGAAGTCGTCACGAGAAGAAAGGGAACATTAGCTAGCTTCTTTGATGCTCGTACCTTCTTTATTAGATCAATTCCTGTACCGTCAGGCAGCTGAAGATCAGAAATTATAAAATCGATCTTTTCACCTTTTTTAAGCATTTCTTGCAGTTTGCTAAGGCTCTCTCGATAGTTATTGCTAAGAATACACCTTCCATGAAAACCAAGGTTACCTAGGCTCTGAACAAATAGATCGCGGTAAAAAGACATATCATCGACTAAGAAGAAAGTGATATTTGTGGGAACCTTCAAAATACTCCGGCTTTTAGGCAAAGGGTAATCCTAAGACCATATCAATAAGTCTAGTTTAAAGTAATATTGAATACTTACCAAGAGAGAAGTTGTTCAAGAAAAATGTTCCAACATACCCATTCTATGGCCCTCATTTTTA
This sequence comes from Bacteriovoracaceae bacterium, assembly GCA_017858255.1. Classification (GTDB taxonomy): domain Bacteria; phylum Bdellovibrionota; class Bacteriovoracia; order Bacteriovoracales; family Bacteriovoracaceae. The sequence continues at coordinate 15,686 of JAFMBV010000060.1, read as the reverse complement.
ATTAACCTATCCATTTAACCGAACCACTTAAACAAACTATTTTTAAGGAGGTTCTTATGAGGTGGACTCTAGAGTTGAAAAAAGGGATGCAGTTTTCTCTTTTAATTAACCTATTGTTTTTATCCCCTATATACGCCATAAATATTAGCTATGAGCAGTCGGATTCGCACTCACACTCTGACTCATTAGGTGAAGAGCATGCTCATGTTCTTAATCCTGATGAAGAAAGGCGTTATTATGAGCAGGCCCGTCAAAAAGGTAATTTTGAATTATTGAATTTTCGTTTTCCTCAAGAAGATTGGCGCGAGTGTACTGATCCAATAACAGGGAATTACTCAGGTTACAATTGTGCTAATCGAAGAAAAATTTCCTCTATTTTAAAAGAGTATATGGATCGATTTTTGGTCTCGTGTGTTCAAGAGGGTCTTGATGAAATTGAAGAGGGCCAATTAGATCAACTTCATATCATTCACGACGGTATTTTAGGAGATCGAAGACATTCTCCTCGTAGTTTACATGCAGAGAATAGGGCCATTGATATTTCTTCTTTCAAGATTACTCTCTTTGATGGAAATATTCTTACTTTAGACTTTAAAAAATATGGAAGTGGAAAGTTCTTCAAGTCTTTTCGCCAGTGTTGGGGAGAGGCCATTAAGGCCGAAAATGGCTGCCCAACTTACGGCGGTAGAGTCGATAGGACTGGGAGTATTGGTAAGGAAGATCGCAATCATCAGAACCATATGCATACCTCTGTTCCTCATTGTGTTAATGGGCAATATGGAAGTTATTACTATCGAAGATAAATAGAAATAGATTGGTGCGAACTTTTCAGAAAAAACGATAGCGGAGTATTGGAATCCCATGCTCCTCATCTCATTAAGTCTACCCCACAAGTTGAATGGGTAATGGAAAGGTTCTGTTGTGCCAGGACAATACTAACTCTTTAGGTTAGCAATAAGATTTGAAAGCTGAGATGAAACCTCTGATAAAATAAGGGACTTGTTGTGAAAGCTTTCCCTTAATTCATCTACACTCATTTCTTCAACATTCATTGAACTAGAAACTAATTCATCAATAACAAATTCTAAAACATGAATATGACTTTTAAAATCATGAACGAGCTTTTCTGCAAAGAAATCAAAACTATGAAGGGCAATTTTACCAAGTTCTTTAAAATCGATTTTGTTAGGTTTTGAATCATCAAAGGTAAAGTTTAAGATATCCTGAACTTGGTTATTATCGTCTAGAGAATAAGCTCTACCTCTTGTATGGACAGGCACCCAATATCCATCTCTGTGTTTTAAACGGTATTTAAAATCTGCCCAATAGCACTTAATAAGTTCAGGGTTCTTTTGTATGTAATTTGCCTCTTTTTCATTCTCTTTTTGGATTTTCTCTAAATCATCTGGGTGGACTAGGGAGAAAACAAATTTAAGGCCACCTTCTTTAACTTCTTTGGGGGTGTAGCCAATAAGTGATTCAATCTCTTTACTTACAAAATGGTATTCGCCACTTTGAAGGTTGTACACGGCTACTGCAAGGGGAAGGGACTCTGCGAACTTTTCGAATTGACTCAAGGATTATTCTCCATTTAATAAATTTACAATTAATATAATATCTCTTTTTTCGTGAAATCATTGTGATTTTTTAAAAGTTTTAAATAAAAACCACACCATCAAGATCGAAGTAAAGGCACTAAATCCTAAAGCACCACCAACCCCATAAGATTGTGGAATAAGATAAATAAATAAGAATGAAAATAATATCGCACCAATAACCACCTGTAGGTCATTGATAACTTTGTGGGAGCACATGCCGACAAAGCTTGCACCGAAAATAAGCGAAGCAAAGTAGTTCATCTCAAATACATAGAAACGACCAAGTATAGATAAAATAAGAAAGGCCGTGAGTGAAACCAGTGATGACACACGAGTAGGGGTCATATCTGATATTTTAATTATATAAAATGTAAGCCAAGCGATGGGTACTGTAATAAGAGGCTCAACAAAAATCATAAAATCCCCTTAAAGATTATAAAGGAGAGAGAAGAGAGGAAGCCAATCGTTCCGAGCTTGCCGCCAAAACCTCTGAAGTAGTTACCCAATAAGAGGAAGTAGCAACCCGTTAAAAAACATAGAATGAAGATATCTGCTGGTGAGGTGAAAAAGGTTAGGGAGCACATCGAGGCAAAACTTCCACAGTAGATACAAGCGATTAAGCGTTTGGAATCGTAATATCGAGAATGTGGTAAAAAACTGCCAATTAGACCAACTAGCGCCGAAGCATAAAAGCTTGGAATATTAAGGTACTTCTGAAGACCAAAGCAGGAGTAGCATCCGGCGGCACAGAAAATAAAAACAGTTAAATATTGAAGAGGATTATTTCGAAGCTTTCGGATCATGAAGTATATTAGCGGTATTAAAAGGCCAATCGCAAGACCGGCCTCATTTTCTGTGATTGTTTCAACATTTATATTCTACTAACGTGTAAATACGGGCTCAGTAACAGTAGAGAGCTTCTTGTTATAGCTGTAACCATCAACATCAAACTTTAGGAGGTTTGCTGGCTCTTCAATACGGTTATCAATGATATAACGAGACATCATTCCGCGGGCCCTCTTTGCAAAGAAGCCTACCATCTTAAACTCGTCACCCTTCTTTTCCTTAAAGGCCGGAGTTATTACTTGGGCATCAAGCTTCTTGAAATTTATGGCACTAAAGTATTCCTTACTCGCCAAGTTAATTAAGGTCTTCTCTTTTTTTAGAAGAGTCGCCAGTTTCTCCGTGATCGATTCTCCCCAGAATTCATAAAGATTCTTATTTCCTTGGCATGGAAACTTAGTTCCCATCTCTAATCGGTATGGCTGAACGAGATCAAGAGGGGACACCAGTCCATAGAGACCGGAGAGTATACGCAGGTGATTTTGAGCGTAATCAATATCCTTTGCTTTCATAGTCTCGGCATCGAGTCCAATATAAGTGTCGCCCTTAAAGGCGAACATCGCCTGCTTGGCATTTTTTAAGTTAAAAGGAGTTTTGAAGTCCATATATCTTTGAATATTTAGCTCAGTGAGACTTTCGCTAAGTTTCATCAGTGTTGAGATCTTCTTAGCATTGCACTTCTTAAGCTCTTTAATCAGAAGCTCTGATCTATAAAGCTCAGTCAGTTGAGTAAACTTCGAGGTAGGGGCAGGTGTTTCAAAATCTAATTTCTTAGCAGGCGATACAACGACAAGCATAAATGGACTCCTTACTGTTACTTTACCCAAAGGAATCGGGATTGAGAACTTCGTAAAAAAATTAACTTACATTGGAGTGTGCGTCGCGTAAGGATTGGAGTTATCACTCTTAAACGTCTAGAGAATATTTATCGAAAGGTTTAGAATAAAGGGCAACCTAAAATTTAAAAAGGAAGATTAAAAATGCAGAAAATGACTCAAATGATGAAAGTCTTGGTCTTTTTATATTTCTCGTTTGTAAGTACTAATATTTGTTCACAAGAAGTTGTCTTTGTTAAGGGAACAGTAAAAGCTTCTCCTAAAGAGGGCGGTTCATTCCACCAAGTATCGGTTGGTCAGGCCATTCTATTGGGATCTTTTATCAAAACTGAAGCAAATTCTTTGGTCATAGTTTCCTTTCCCTCAGGGTCAACTTTAAAAATTGATCCCGAATCAGAGGTTGAAATAAGTGAGCTTAAGAAGGAGAAAAAAGACCAAACAGATACAAGTGTTTTTAGATTAATTAAGGGCGCCATCGTTACAAAGTTTATCAAGGGTCAAGGTAAAGAACTCATTGTTGAAAACGAATATGTGGCCCTAGCGGTTAGGGGAACGGAGTTCTTCTTTGGCGAAGATGAGAATGAAGCTTATGCAGCTGTAAACTCTGGCGAAATTGCGGTTATAAAAAAAGGTGACTTTGATTATGAGCCAGTTAAGGCCGGTAATGCCTTGGTTATTGAAAATAAAAAAGAGTTAACCAAGGCAGAATCTTTTGAGTGGGCAAAGAAACTTAACTGGGCCTCTAAAGTAAAGGGAGTAGCAGAAAAGAGTGGGTTTAGAAACTCAAATCTTCGCAAACTAAGAAGGGCAGAGGTTGCTCAAAAAATAAAAAGAATTCGCCAAAGGAAAAAGAAGATTTTCAAAGGAAAATTAAAAGGAAACTTGCAAAGATCTATAAAAAGAAGGGCATCTTTGAGAAAAGGATTAAAGAATCGCAAACAAATTCAAAAAAGCCGACCAAAACAGAAAGTACAAGAGTTTAAAAAGCGCATGAAGAAACGAGGTGTTTTAAGGCGCAGACGCAATTAAAGGATACTTATAATAACTTTATGACTTCTTCTACAAAATCAAATTACTCCACTTACATGAAGGCCTTGGCATTTCAGCTATTGCTTTTGATACTTATAGAGGGCGGGTTTCGCCTATATTCAAGTCATATTTTTAAGGCACCAGAAGACCTACAGAATGTTGAATATCAAAAGACTGACAAACTTATGGTTCAAAATGTAGTGCCCTATGCAGGGTTTACGCTTTATCCACACTTAAAAATAAAATTATTAGGTAAAACGCTTACAACTAATGATCGAGGTCATCGCACACCAAGTTTTGAAAAAACTAAAGAGGGTCAGGTCTATCGAATTATTGGCATCGGTGACTCCGTTATGATGGGTCATGGTGTTGCTGATCGTGAAGTATATCTGAGAAGACTGGAAGAGGATTTTTCCAAATGCAGAACGACTCCCGTTGAGGTTATTAATCTGGCCATCTCAGGACAAAGTGCGGAGCAGGAATACTACCTTCTAAAAGCATACCTCGATTTAAAACCAGATATGGTGATCTTTGGTTACGTGGGAAATGACTGGGTAAATGAAGAGGCGAAGGAGACAAGAAACTATTTTTCAAGTCCTTCCTATGCACTAAATTTTATCGTCCTACACTTGTTGAATGGCCTAGGCGCTTTGACTGATAGTGAGGGTAGAGAGTTAAAGACTATTGAGTGGCGCCCTTTTAGACCTGAAGAGAGAATAAGTAATATGAACCTGACCAAAGCATATCTCAATATGAGCAGGCTTTTGCAAAAGGAGAATACTCCATCATTCGTGGTTATGGACTCACGTTATGAAAGTCAGTTTGCAAGTCATCAAGAACTTGAAAGCTTTTTTAAAAAAATTAATATGAATCCAATAAACCTTTTATCGATGTGGCATCCCTTAGATAAACCTCTCTCAGGTGAAGAGGCTACCAGTAGAGATGATAAGCATAATTTAAAGTACCTTATACCAAAAGACCTCCACCCTAATGCTCTTTGGCATAGAGATGTAAGTAAAGTCCTCTATGACAACCTTTCTAAGATCGTTTGTAATAAGAACTAAAGTTTAAATTTTGTCTTTGATAGTAATTACGAATTTAAAAAAAGCGATCACACCTTTTTAAAATTTGGGTGTAATCACTTTCGAACAATTATCTGTGATTTTTTTCTTATTTACTATTATTGTTCAATCTCAAAAAGAACTTCATTTCTTCTAAAAGCAGGTAAAGTCCAAGGTGGGTTGTGTCCTGCGTATAGGGCATTGCTGGTAATGGATAGGCCTTGAGTATCAATCCAAGATCTTAACTCTTTTTCAAATGCAGCAGTTCTCTCTTGAGTTCTTCTTCCATTAAAGCGAATTGTGGCCATTACCTTAGGTGCAATTTCCGCGATGACGATACTGTCATTAACTGGTTTTGGTAGAGTTTCCATAGAGTAACGACTTGGCATAACAAATGTCATTGTCCACTTCTTTTCTTGGTTCCCGGTGAATACAGGAGAAGTCATGCCGATATCATCACCTTCAGTAAAAACAGGTGAAGTCATGCCAATATCTTCGCCTTCAGTAAAAACAGGAGAAGTCATAGAAATATTATTGCCAAAAATATAATCGGCGAGGATATTGAAGCCCTTCTCTTCGAGCACTTCTTCACTATCAAAGCTAACTGAGGCCGTGATGAATGAGTCATATTGACGCAACTCTATTTTTCCATCTCTTTGAATGACTGAGTAACTAAGCTCAGGACTAGCAAAAGCTGAACCAATAACTAAAAGTAAAGGTATTAGAAACTTCATAAATTGCTCCTTGTAATTTGTTAGTAGGGTTGAAAGGTACGAAAGGCCTGAAGAATTGGAAACTAACAAACTCTAGACAACATTAAATCCAATCTTAAGATCAAAAAAGATTAAGAATGATCAATAGAAAATATTTGTTTTGAATATTGATATAGATCAGGGAACTCTTCTGATATTCTTGTCAAAATCAAAAGAAAACAAATTGGAAAAATTATGGAAAAGAGAAAAATAGTCATTATAGGCGGCGGATCCGCTGGGATTTCAACAGCTGCGAAGCTTTTAAAGGACTTTAAAGCAGAGGATATCGTTATTATTGAACCTATGGAGGTTCACTACTATCAACCTCTTTGGACGCTGGTTGGTGGTGGTGTATCTAGCCTGCAAGAAACTGTGCGCCCAATGGCAAGTGTTATACCAGATGGGGTTCTTTGGAAAAAGGATAAGGTTGTTGGTTTTAAGCCTGATGAAAATATTGTCATTCTAGGTAGTGGTCAAGAAATTAATTACGAATTACTTTTGGTTGCACCAGGATTGCAGCTTGATTGGAATAAGATTGAGGGGTTAACAGAGACCCTTGGAAAGAATGGTGTTTGTTCAAATTATGACTTTCATCAGGCCGAATATACTTGGAAGACGATAGACTCCTTTTCGGGGGGGACGGCAATTTTTACTTTTCCTTCGACACCTATCAAATGTGCTGGAGCTCCTCAGAAAATTATGTGGTTGGCGGAAGAGACTTTTCGAAATAAAGGAATAAGAGAAAAATCACGAGTGATTTTCTTAAGTGCAGGGGCAAGTATTTTTGGTATTCCAAAGTACAAAGCGGCACTTGATAAATTAATAAAAGAACGTGGTATTGAAGAATTTTATCATTACGATCTGGTGAAAATTGATGCCGCCAATAAAATTGCAGTTGCAAAGAACCTGGAGTCTGGAGAGGTAATGGAACTTAAATTTGATATGATCCATGTCACTCCTCATATGTCCGCACCAGACTTTATTAAAGAGTCGGCTTTAAGTACAGGTGATGCTCTTGGTTATGTAGATGTGGATAAGTTTACTATGCAACATAATAAATTCCCCAATGTGTTTTCAATTGGTGATGCATCAAGCTTACCTTGCTCCAAGACAGGTGCCGCCATTCGAAAGCAGGTTCCTTTATGCGCTAAAAATATGTACCAAGTATATGCCGGACAGAAACCAACTCATCTCTATAATGGCTATGCAAGCTGCCCGTTGGTGGTCGATCGCCATCATGTGATCTTGGCGGAGTTTGGATATGACGGAAAGATTATGGAAACCTTTCCTTTTGATCAGGCCAAGCCAAGGCGATCAATGTACTTCCTTAAAAAGGAGTTGTTGCCACCAATGTATTGGAACCTGATGCTCAAGGGGCGGGCATAGCTATAAACGGCTAATTTTGTATGTGAAATTGGTCGTTTAGGTTGTAATCGTAAGCGCTCAATTATTTGACAGTATGAAGATATGATCTATTTCTTGGCTTAAATCTATGTAGGGAAAGCATTTATGCGAAAATGCTAAATGTTCAAAACTCTCGTCATTATTACGGTTATAATGTTCTCAAGCTCTACTTGGTCGATCACTTTTGGAGAACCAAGTAGTGATCACCCCTGGCTTATTAAAGTAGGACTCTGTGGCGGCGCTTTAATTAGTAACAAGCACATTCTAACAGCCGCTCACTGTGTATATGATCAGCCTCCAAGACTGATTACCTTAAGAAGATATGTTGAGCATGAGACAAGCGGGTCTGTTTTAGAATATCTTCCAAAGGCCCAAAATGTCTTAGTTCACCCTGAGTATCAAAGTTGGGGGACCAACGGAACTAAGCTTCATGATATCGCGATACTTACTTTAAGCAAGCCTATTCAAACAATAGAATTCTTAGCATTACCAGATAACGGCCAAGTAAATGAACCGCTTAACATTTCAGGTTTTGGAAAGCTAGAGAATGGGGGTTATCCAAAGTTTCCCCAAAAACTAGCGGGCCTCGAAGTTTATCCAAAAAAAGAAGATAAGGACTTTTGGAGTAAGTATCTTTTTCTTTTAGCAAGCGATGATCCCAATCAAAATTTTGAGGATTCCTTTTTTAGAGGTCAATATGGTGCCGTTCAGGTTGAGAGCGGTAGGTCCGCCTGTCGTGGAGACAGCGGGAGTCCTGTTTTTAACAACTCAAGGCCACTGGTTCTGGTCGGTCTTGTCTCTCACGGTCAAAATGATTGTATCGGTCAGAGCACCTTCTTTTATACGGAGGTATTCCCTTATCTCGCATGGGTTAAGGAGCAGTTAAAATGAAGTGTTTTTTCCTATTTTATTTTACGGTGACCAATTGCTTTGCTGCCATTTATGGACCGGATGATCGAAGATTAGTTCCCTTAAATACCCCGATAAGAGCAGTATTTTCACAGTTGGCAGAAGATCGTTTTGAGGAGGTTGAAGGCGGTCTGGTCATTAACCCTATCGCACTGAATGAAAAATATCCTAATCTATGTGAGAGTGCGAGGTTTGCCCATAGTCCTACATTTTCTAAATGTACGGCGTTTTTGGTTGGTCCTGACTTATTACTAACAGCAGGCCATTGTGTGAATAATCAAAATGAGTGCGAGCAAAGAAGGTGGGTACTTTCTCAAAAGATTAAAGGAGAGGAAGGAGAGTTTATCTCTAGTGAGGAGGTGATCAAATGTCATCGTCTCTTGGATCACAAGAAAAATACCGCCAGTCAGAACGACTATGCTTTAATTAGAATTAAAGAGGCACCTTCACTTCCTGCCCCTTTTATTTTTAGTAAGAAAAATCCTTTTAAAGAATCCCAGAGAAAAAGAAACCTTTACGTTTTAGGCCACCCATCGGGGTTGCCACTTATTCACTCTGGTCAGGCGCATATTATTGATGATTCTAGTAAATTCATTTTTCTTATTAATAGTGACACTTTTGGGGGGAACTCTGGTGGCCCAGTGATTGATCAGGAGAGTGGCGAAGTTTTTGGTATCCTGACAAATGGAGACCTGGACTACAAATTAAATCCAGATAAAGGCTGTTTGGAGACTTATCGTTGTCATGAGGACGATGATTGTAAAGGTGAAAGCGTGGTTCCCATTTTTAATATTCCAGGCCTAGTTCCAGGTGCCAAGCCACTTGAGCCGGTCTTTGATCCACGTACGAGAAGTTTATAGGGTCAAGTTCCCCGAAAACCCTTTTGGGTTACAAAAACCTGCTTTAATAATTGGAAGGATTTTAGATACATAGTTATATAGATCCGGTGTCCACTTTTCCTTTTCATTTAAAGATAAATTGAAATTTCCTATATCTCCACTCTTGTCATAAATGACAATAGAATAAAGGCCTGGGTGAAGACGTCCCCTCCATGAACCACCAACCCAATAAGTCATTTGGGCAAACTCTTCATAGAATTGAGGACGGTTCCCATCAGCAAAATTTGTTTCGATCTTTCGAATGGCAAGTTTCTTGATTCTAGAGATATATAATTTATTGGTTTCACCTTGTTTTTTCCAAGGTAGCTCTCCTCTAATGATAAGGGCGCTTGGTTGATACTTTTCGTACCTAGGAATATTTTCACATTTTGGAGTAAGGACTTGGACTAACATTTTCATTCTTGGTTTTACGAACATAGTCACGACAAAAAAGTCTTCCTTATTGGTAAGTTCAGAGAAAATTGTTCGGGAGATATCTGAATTATTCACAAAGAATGATGAGATTGGTGGACCTTCTATGGGCAACAATAAAGAAGGGATATGTGCCTCTAGGGAAGAGAATGAAAGGATTGCAATGAAGAATAAGGAGTTGATTAAGGTTTTTACCATTGGGGCCTTCCTGTAAAATTTTGCTCAATATTATAGAAAAAAAGTAAAACTCCTAAGAATCTGCACTTTTAAGAAAAAAAATTATTTGTTGTTAAACCTATATTTCCTTTGAGTCCGATATTGAATTAAGGGGACCTCCGGGTAGATGGGAAAGTAGTAGTCTTTTTTGTCAAAAGGAATCCCTTTTTTCTTGTCCCTCTCTTCTTTTTCTTTTTCTTCATTATTGTTTTTTTTGATATCTTTTTCTTGTTGAGGTAGTTGCTCCTGTAGTCTTCGCTCGCTACTGAACTGAGGCTCATTCTCTATTAAATGAACTACGGCCAAGAAACCTTTAATTCCATGAATACCATTTTTGGGTAACCTTCTTTTTCTCTCATTATCTAAATTGAATTCACTTTTGTTAATAACTCCGAATGATGGAGCAAGGTATTTACTAACGATTTTTTTGTTATATTCTGTAAATATTGTCATTTTTCTTCCCTTGATCCTCTAGATACTAAAGTTAAAATCCTCGTAAATATTGATATAATTTAAGGGCGGAGTTGGTTAGAACTTCATACAGATTTAAAATTGACTTAAATCATTATTTTTAAAAGTGCATTCACTATATGTGGATAAGAATACTTATGACGAGTCTCGTTAAGGTGAAGAGATAATTAAACACTGTAGGCCTCTACATTAAAAACAATAATACTAGTGTCTTGGCTATTTGAGTTTGAAGAATTATTCTGATTTAAATGAGTATTTCAGGTGAATTAAGATGATTCAAGAATTTAAGAAGTTTGTGATGAGAGGCAATGTCGTTGATCTTGCTGTCGGAATGGTTGTAGGTGGAGCTTTTGGGAAAATAGTAGGCTCCTTCGTGACAGATATTCTAACTCCCCCTCTAGGCATTTTAATGGGTGGAGTAAACTTCACTGATCTTAAGCTAGTTCTTAAAGAGGCAGTGGGGACTCAAGCTGCTGCTTCGATTAACTATGGCGTCTTCATTCAATCTGTAATTAACTTTCTTATCGTCGCTATCGCTATCTTTGCCGTTGTTAAGGCAATGAACGCCATGAAGAAGAAAGAAGAAGCAGCACCTGCCGCGCCTGCAGCTCCAACAAACCAAGAGATTCTACTCGAAGAAATTAGAGACCTTCTTAAAAAGTAATCTGTAAAGGCCTTACTCTACCAATAATTGTGTCGAGTAAGGTGTTTGATTCGTATCAGATAATGACTAAGATTGATATTAATCAAGTAACAAGTTGATTTACTCAATTCCATAAATCCCCATTGATTGTGTATTATTGAACCTGCTTGACGGTAGCGAAGCTAGCTGATCCTCCGCAGGTGCAAGTCCTGCCGAAAAGGGGTCTCATGATTTTCGCGATCTCCGCCACAAGTTAACTGGGTGACCAATTAGTTTGATGCTGGCAAAAGAGTTTCTATCTTGGAGATCAATCGACAGGTTGCAACGCAAGTGAACTCGATTTCCCTGTGAGAATGCAGAGTCTTTATCAAACAGACGAAAGCTCATACTATCTACTAAGAGATGAGACATTGGCAGTAGGTGGATTCTTCAAGGGGAAGAGGTGACATGTCGAGAAGGAAGGTCAGTGAAAGCTCGGAACTACTTATTAGTTTGAGAAAAGGATCAAGAATTTTCTCATAAGCAGGCAAGGATAAGCTTCTTTTTTATCCATCAAGAAGTGAAACCTTAATGTATGCTAATAAGCAGGGCAGTTGAGGACGATAAGTGTTGACGCTAAGAAGAGCAAAAACTTAGTTGAGCGAGGGCCTCATGAGTAGGGCAAAGAGCTAGTAACTCTTGGTCTTAATAGCGTACGTTAGCGAAAGCGACTGTACATAGGGTGAATGAAATACTTTTAATCGAAGTGTATGTGTTGATCCACTTAAATTGAGAAAAAAGAGTATTGCTAAGTCTTATTTGCCAACTCAGCAGCCGTACTGGGGAAAACCCAATGTTCGGTACATAGGAAAGGAAGTGGGGAGTGCATTGAAGGATGCCTCCCCGCAGTCTCTCCGTTAAAATGTAATGTATGTAAAGTAACTACTTTAAAAACATTGTAGGATTCAATAGCTCCAGATCGTCTGATCTTACATTTCCATTGAAAAAACCAATAGAGCCAAGTTCCGTTTTTATTTTTATTGATGGGTGTTTCTCTTGAATTAGATTGAGAAAATGGTTTAATCCTTCAATTTCAATATCATTTACTTTATTTATGACTTCCCCGATAGACCATTCTTGTAAATACGCTTCCCCTTCTTTTTCAATATGAGTTACAACAAGGCGTTCCTTATCAACATCAAAACTTTTTAAAAGTTGATAAAATACTTGAGTATCAATAAGGTTAAAGGCCTCAATAATCTCATAAGTCAAAACCTGTATCGTCATGCCCCATAGGTCTAAGAATTCTCGTTCATTAATAATGGGCTTAGACTCTATCTTTTTTTTGGGAAAGGGGAGAGTTTGTCCTGTTAATGTCTGGGCCTTACCATCCCGCCATATTTGAAGACTTACTTCTTTGCCTATTGGTATGAGCTTAAAAATATCAAGAATATTGCGGCGATGATAATGTCTTCCACTTAAAAAGATACCATGCCTATCTATAAGTTCACCATTGAGACCGAGAATGATATCTTCTTCCTTAGCTCCTATCTTTTCGACGAATCCATCTTTCTCAAGTGAGCTGACAATTATTCCATTTGTATCACTCATATTGAGGTTTTTTGAAATAGTCGCGGAGTTTTTTTGAAAGTTACAACCGATTTCAGCAAAGCAGATGGCATTGTTTTCAAAAATATTTTTAAGAATGATTTTAATAAAACTAGAAGGAGTTAAAAATCCGATATTGTCTGATCCCTTATATATGGAGGTATTTATTCCTATGACGTCTCCATTCTGATCGATTGCAGGTCCACCTGAATTACCTGGATTAATCGCCGCATCGGTTACATATTTTTCAGCAGTTAGTCGATCACCAGAGATAAAATTTGTTATTTCGCCACCTGTAATATTTGGTTCGCTCATGCCCATGGGATAGCCTATGGCCTTTAACGTGGTTCCTCGGGAAATTTCTTTTTTTTTCAAAAGGTTGAGGTGTGGGATTTCAGCTTTTGCTACTCTCTTAAATTTTTCAAATTCCCCGTCTTTAAGTTTGATAATCGCTATGTCTGGTTCTTGATTTTTAACAATACCGATCAATTCTGCATGAAAATTTTCTTCAGAGGTAAGCATGGACATTATCTCAATGGTTTTAGCATTTCTTACGACATGGGCATTTGTGATAATAATGTCTTTACCGTATGGACACTTGATAAAGAAACCTGAACCTGTCCATTCCTTTAAGTCGCCTAATCTTGGGTTTAGTATTGATTTAACTTCTTCACCAAAGTATCCTTCGACGTAGATTTGCACTACCGCTGCCATCTTTTGTCTAGTCAGATCTATGAAGTTTGTCATTTCTTTAATACTCCCAATTTCAAATAAGGGCTAAGTTAAGTATGTTTTATTACGTGACTCTTTAGAGTATAGAAATTTAGCAGGGTCCTCATAGGAAAGGACCCTACTAAAGGTTAGGTTAAGTTAAGCTGATTTTTGAATGCTTAGATTAGCATTCTTCCAGTCTGATGGACCTGCTTTGTACTGGTGTACATTTTTATAGCCAGCATCTTCTAGTTCTTTAGTCAGTCTGTTGAGCTGTGTTTCAGATTTCTTATTGGCACAAAGTACGATATCTTCTGTCTTTTGAGAAAATCGCTTTTGAACTTTCTGTAAAAAATCTTTCTCACTATGAGGAATACTCGCTGCCCCCATAATGTGACTTTTTCTGAAATCACTTTCAGGGTCAATGTCAACGATGTGGGCCTTTTTCATCTCAACTAACTCTTTCATTCTTTTTCCATCAATTGTTTTCATAAGGTATCTCCTTTTTTGGTTAACGTTGATTTGGATACTAAGAGTTAGTATTTTTTTGGTAAATGAGAGGACTCAACGTATATGGTGCTTTTTATCAGCTTCAATGTAGTTGTATAATTTTTTTATTTCAAAGAAAAGGAACTTCCTTTTTTCTAAATTAGAGTTGAAATTATTTTATAAAGATGACTTTAACCAAACGGAGTAGTGATTTTAATCATTACGCGAATATTCTTATAAGAGTAATTTATGACCACTAGAAACCAAAACAAAAAGAGGATATTATGGAAAATTTAAGAAGCAGAGAAATCCAAGATTTTAATAATCAAGGTACAGAATCAATAGACCAAGCGCTGAAACTTTTAGATAGTGTGGCAAAAAGTCATTCACAAGAAATAAAACGAAAGGTTGTGAATGATTATCAAGGCCTTAAAGATATAATTTCTAAAAGTGAACGCGGAGACGATAAAAAGATTCTTGATTATGTTTCAAATTTAGAGTCAACCTATCGTAATATCCAAAATCGAACCGTAGACATGGCCAAAAAGGCAAGTACGAAAGTAGACCAGACCGCGCACGAAAACCCTTGGTACTTTGTCGGTGGTGCGGCCATTGCCGGAAGCTTTTTAGGTCTTTTCTTAGGCAGTAAAATAAAAGGTAAAAGGAATAGACTTTAATGCAAACTGATCAAACCTTTGTGCAAATATTATTACAAGGTCTAGGTACTGAAGTGAGCAGAATGATAAAAATAAAAAGTCTTTATTTTGCTCTTAATGTAATAAAAGGCTGCCGTAAGATTACTATCTATTACTTTAGAGCATTTCTCTCATGTATGTTTCTTACGGCAGCCGTCTTCTCTGGTCTTATATATAATTTGAATAATATGTACTTTGAATTTGATTTTTTTAATGGCTCTGTTCTTTTTGTCGCTATGTTTTCAAGTGTCGCAATTCTTTGGAATTTGAGAGAAAAAAGATGGTTGGAGACCTTTGGCATACAAGATGAATTGCTAGGTCTTATGTCTATGTCTCCTCCAGTAGATTCAGTTAAAAAAAATAAGAATTCTTTTGATGAAAATTCAATTGAAGAAGTTATTGAGAGAATCTTAGATCGAAAATTTGCTGAGGTTGAAAAGCCATCATGGAGTGAATCACCGACTAACTTTTTTCAATGAAAGCACATTTATACTATAGAAGGGAGCGAGTAATACTTCCTTCTATGTCTTTTCGCTTTAGTCGCTTGAGTTAACGATATGGATAAAACGAGGATCAGAAAAAGGTGTAGGTTTTTAAAAGAAGCGATGGCCTCAGTTTACATATTCATTGATAATTGTAAGAAAGTTTTTCCCATAGTTCTCGCACTTACTTTCTCCTACACCATTAACCATCAAAAACTCATCCCGGTTACGAGGTAAGATTTGGCACATATCATGAAGAGATTTATCTCCAAAAATAACATAGGGAGGAACATTCTTTTCTTCTGCCAGCTCACGTCTCACGATTCGTAGTTCTTCAAATAAGTCTAGACGACCATGTGTAGTTTCTATGTTCTTTGCATTTCGTTTTACTAATATTTGAGTTTCCTTAGTTTCTTTCATTATAAAAGAAACCTCGCCCTTCAATATCTCGCCACTTTTTTGGGTTAAGCCTAATGAGCGATATTCCCAGTTCTTAATGGCAATATATTTCATATTGAGAAGTTGGCGGAGAACGACATTCCAATGATTCTTAGACTTTTCACTTCCTATCCCATAGACGGATAACTTGTCATGGCCACGTTCCGTAATCTTTGCATTCTTACTCTTTCTTAATACATCGACTATATGTC